>JANMYG010000325.1:0-3485 GCA_031381865.1 Betaproteobacteria bacterium
CGACATCACCAGCGCCGGCCATT
Source organism: Betaproteobacteria bacterium (assembly GCA_031381865.1). Classification (GTDB taxonomy): domain Bacteria; phylum Pseudomonadota; class Gammaproteobacteria; order Burkholderiales; family Burkholderiaceae_C; genus CAISIP01. The sequence goes on from JANMYG010000325.1 coordinate 24, forward strand.
CGGCCAGTTCGGCCTGCCACGCACCCAGGGCGCGTTCGTGCTCCTGCGGCATCGCCGCCAGCAACGCGGCGATACGTTGCGGCGCGCGCTGCGCGGCGGCGATCGCCACCATGCACGCCACCGGGTTGTGCTTGTGCGGCATGTTGGCCGGGCCGCCGCGGCCGGGCTCCACCGGCTCGGCCACTTCGGCCACTTCGAACTGGCCCAGCAACACCAGGTCCTGGGCGATCTTGCCCAGGCTGCCGGTGAGCAGGCCGAGCTCGCAGCCCAGCGCCACCCATTCGTCGCGCTGGGTATGCCACGATGCGACAGGACGGGTCAGCTTGAGGTCGTCGGCCATCAGGGCGGTGATCTGCTCGCCCTTGCCGTTCATGGCCGCCAGCGTGCCCACGGCGCCGCCCAGCTGCAATTGCAGGGCCTTCGGCGCCGCCAGGCGCAGCCGCGCCAGGCTGCGCACCAGCGGCGCGGCCCAACCCACGCATTTGAGGCCAAAACTCGTGACCGACGCCGGTTGTGTGAGCGTGCGGGCCAGCATCGGGGCGCTGGCGTGGCGCAGCGCCAGCGCCAGCAGCGCCTGCACCGAAATTGCCACGTCGGCCTCGCTCAGCACCAGCGCGCCGCGCGTCACCAGCGCCATGGCGGTGTCGATGGCGTCCTGGCTGGTGCAGCCCTGGTGCACGTGCGCCACGGCCGCCGGGTTGAACAGGCCCACGGTCTCCTTGAGGCTGGCCACCAGCGGAATCGCCAGGCTGCCGGCGCGCGCACTCTCGCGCACGATCTTGGACACGTCGAACAGCTCGACCTTGCAGGTGCCGATGATGGATTGCGCCGCCGACCCGGGAATCATGCCCACCGCCGCCTGCGCACGCGCCAGCGCCGCCTCGAACTGCAACATCGCCTCGACGAACGAGCGCTCGCCGAAGGCCTGCATCACCTCGGGCGTGGACAGGAAGCCTTCGAAGATGCTACTCATCGGCGCTGCGCTCGACCGGGGCCGGTGATCTCACTTCCTCAGGCGCATCTGGTTGGGCAGCGGCACCGAGCGGCGTAACACGCTTTCGCCCAGCCACAGGGCCGACTGGCGGGCGCGCCGCGCCACCGTCTGCAGCGGCATCTGCTGGTAGTCGTCGTTGAAGACCTCGAAGCTGTAGTCGCCGCGGTAACCGAGCTGGTGCAGCTTGAGCGTGAGTTCGGCCAGCGCCTCGCTGTGCACGCCTTCACCGGGGAAGACGCGGAAATGGCGCGCCGTGGTGATGCGCTCCTCGACCGACTTGATTTCGTTCCACATGAAATCGGCCAGCTGCACCAGGAAGATCTTGTCCGGGTCCAGCAGGTCGAGCTCCTCGAGCGGGGTCTTGGTGGCAAACAGGTGGAACGAGTCGAAGCCCAGGCCCAGGTTGGGCATGTCGGCCTGCGAAATGATGTCCCAGGCTTGCGGGAACTCGTTGATCGTGCGCCCCCACGACAGGGCCTCGTAGGCCACCTTGATGTTCATCGGGATCGCCAGCATGGCCAGCTTGCGCAGGTCGCGCACCAGCGCCGCAGTGTCGCCGGTGGCGTGGACCGAGGTGCTCGAGCAGGCCAGCATCAGGTGGCAATCGAGCGCATGGCACATCTCGAGCATCGACTTCGCGATGTCGATCTTGTACTCGTGCAGGTGGCCCGACAGGCCCTCGAAGTCGCGCAGCACCTGGAACCCGGTAACGCGCAATCCGCTGGCCTTGACCGCGTCGACCGCCGCCTCCCATCCATGCTCGTGCCCGACCAGGTCGCGCGCGGCCAGCATCACCTGCGTGAAGCCGGCCGCGCGCATGGCCTGCAGCTTGGCCTCCAGCGGCCCCGCCAGCGAGATGGTGTCCATCCCGAAGTCGTCGATATTGCCTTCGAAGTGGCTCATGTCACGCCACCCCAGCAGCCGCGCCGCGCTCGTGGTGCACCAGCTCGAACATCACGCTGCCCATCACGGTGCGCGTCAGCGCGCCGCGGCTGTCGAGTTGTGCACCCTTGGAGGCCACGAACTCGACGCCGCGCGCGCGCAGCAGCGCCGCCGCCGCCGGCACGTCGGCGGTGCCCAGCCCCACGCGCTGCAGGCTTTCGTCGTCCTCGACGTCGAGCACTCCCGGCTCGGGCTCGATCAGCTGCAGGTAGAAGCTGCCGCACGGGCTGCGCAGGATGCGGCCCTTGGGCAGGATGCCGAAGCGCTCTTCGGCCGCCAGCGTGGTGAATCCGAACAGCGCCGAATAAAACTCGGTCCAGTCTTCGGTGCGGTCGTTGCCGATGTATTGCACGATGCCGAAGAAATGCAGCCCGCCCAGCGCCGGTGGATGCTGGTCGACCGTGGGAATGGGCGTGAAATCGACGTCGTAGATCGAGAATTCCCGGTAGCGGTCGACGAAGTAGATGCGGCTGGTGCCCACGCCGTGCACGGCCGGGATGTTGAGCTCCATCACCTCGACCTTGGCCGGCACCGCCCAGGCGCCACGGTCCAGCGCGCGCCGGTACGCCGCGGCGGCGTCGCGCACGCGCAGCGCGACAGCCGCGATCACCGGCGTTTCGGTCAACGCCGTGCCGCTGCTGTGCGCGTTGACGATCACGTTGACCTCGCCCTGGCGGTACAGCAGCACCTCGCGCGAGCGGTGGCGCGACACTGGCCGGAAACCCATCTTCTCCAGCACCTGCCCGAGGGCCTGCGGCTTGGAAGTGGCGTATTCGATGAACTCGATGCCATCGAGCCCGAGCGGATTCGGGCCCTCGACGATCGCCTCCCGGTCGGCAACACTGCCAGCGCCTGGTGGTTTGCTATTTGTCATGCCGTGTACTCCAGAGTAGCGATTGAGGATTGCAATTTCACAAGGCCCGCACGCCGGCCATTCTGGCCTGGGTTGACGTCACCCGCCTTGCCGAAGTCGTTGTTGACGTAGATGATCGCCAGCGTCTTGAGCTTGGCCTGCTCGCTGATGTAACGCGCCACCTTGGGCATGGCGGTGGCCTGCGTGAAGCTGGTGCGGAAGATGTACGGATTGCCCTGCATCGTGATGCTGGCCGCCTCGCCGCCCGTGAAGTTGGGGATCTCGGCCTTGCGGTTCTCGGCCATGCTGACCATGATCGAGCCCGAGAACACCGGCCCGAAGATCGCGAACACGCCGTCGTCCACCGCCTTTTGCGTCAGGCCCTTGGCGACGCCAGGGTTGCTCTGGGTATCGGAGGTGACGGTCTCGATCTTCTTGCCCAGGACGCCGCCGGAAGCATTGATCTCCTTGACCGCCAGTTCGACGCCGTTCTTGAAGTTGGTGCCGGCGCTGGCACCGCCACCGGACAACTCGACGATGTTGGCTATTTTGATGGTGTTCTGGGCGAAGCCGGCGCTGGCACAGGCCAGCAGGGCGCCGGCGGCGATCAGCTTGAGAGTGGTTCGTTTTTGCATGCGGTGTCTCCTCGGGTGGTTGAAGCTCAGGTGGGGTA
>JANMYG010000331.1:0-4202 GCA_031381865.1 Betaproteobacteria bacterium
AGGCGGGCTCCTGGATGTAGTTGTCGAAGACGCTGAAGTTGGGCGCCTACCTGTCCGGCATGGTGGCTGGCGGCATGACCAAGAGCAACAAGATCGGCATGGTGGGCGGCTTCCCGATACCCGAGGTCAACCGTCTCATGAATGCGTTCATGGCCGGCGCGCGGGAGACCAACCCCAAGGTCGAGTTCAGCGTGAGCTTCATCAACAGCTGGTTCGACCCGCCCAAAGCCAAGGAGGCCGCTTTCGCGATGATCGACAAGGGCGCCGACGTGATGTACGCCGAGCGTTTTGGCGTCAGCGACGCTGCCAAGGAAAAAGGCAAGCTGGCGATCGGCAACGTCATCAACACGCAGGACAAGTACCCCGATACGGTGGTGGCATCGGCGCTGTGGCATTTCGAGCCTTCGGCCGACCGCGCCATCAAGCTCGCGCGCGACAGCAAGTTCACGGCCGAGGACTACGGCCAGTACTCGATGATGAAACACAAGGGGTCTTCTCTGGCGCCCCTGGGCACCTTCGAGAGCAAGGTGCCGGCAGACATCGTGGCCAAGATGCGCACCAAGGAAAAGGCCATAGTCGAAGGCAAGTTCACGGTGAAGGTGGACGACGGCCAACCCAAGTCGAGCGCCAAGTAATAGCTGGGTGGACCCTGAAAGACACCCCGGCCCTGGGGTGTCTTTTTTTTCGACCCCAAGCTGTGACTGAACCCGTCCTCAAACTCTCCGCCATCACCAAGCGCTTCGGCACCCTGGTGGCCAACGACGACATCTCGCTGCAACTGGGCCGCGGGGAGGTGCTGGCGCTGCTGGGTGAAAACGGCGCCGGCAAGTCCACGCTGGTGTCGATCCTGTTCGGCCACTATGTGGCCGACGCCGGCCGGATCGAGGTGTTCGGGCAAAAGCTGGCGCCGGGCGACCCCAGGGCCGCGCTGGCGGCGGGCATCGGCATGGTGCACCAGCATTTCACGCTGGCCGACAACCTGAGCGTGCTCGACAACATCATGATGGGCTCGGAGCCGTTGTGGCAGCCGTTCACGCGCCGCCGGTCGGCACGCGCGAAACTCGACACGGTCGCGCAGCGGTTTGGACTGGCGGTGGACGCCGGAGCCAGGGTCGGCAGCCTGTCGGTGGGCGAACGCCAGCGCGTCGAGATCCTGAAGGCCCTGTACCGCGGCGCCCGCATCCTGATCCTGGACGAGCCCACCGCCGTGCTGACGCCCCAGGAGAGCGAAGCATTGTACGAGGTGCTGGCGCAGATGGTCGCGCAGGGGTTGTCGATCATCTTCATCAGCCACAAGCTGGGCGAGGTGCTGCGGGTTTCGCACCGCATCGCCGTGTTGCGCGGCGGCAAACTGGTGGCGCAGGCCACCGCGCGGGAAAGCACGCAGGCGCAACTTGCGTTGTGGATGGTGGGCCATGCGATCGACCTGCCACAACGGCGGCCGGCCGGCGGCGCCGGTGCGGTGGTCTGTCAACTCCGCGGCGTCAGCACCGCGCCCGGGCGCGAGCGGCTGACCGATGCGTCGCTGAGCCTGTGCAGCGGTGAAATCGTCGCCATCGCGGGTGTGTCCGGCAACGGCCAGGTCGCGCTGGCAGAGCTGTTGTGTGGCACGCGGGCTGCCGTGCGGGGCGAGGTGGTATTCATGGGGGCACCGCTGCCAAGCCTGCCCGCCACGCTGGTGGAGAGCGGTGTGGCGCGTATTCCCGAAGACCGCCATGCGGTGGGCGTCGTCGGCGACCTGCCGGTATGGGAGAACGCGGTGTCGGAGCGTTTGCGCAGCAAGGCCTTTTCGAGCTGGGGCTGGGTGCGGCGCGGCGCCGCGCGGGCCCACGCGCAAAACATCATCACCGCCTTCGACGTGCGCGGCGCCGGGGCCGACGCGCCCGCGCGCGCACTTTCGGGCGGCAACATGCAAAAGCTGATCCTGGGGCGCGCGCTGCTGCATCCGGGCACCAGCGCCGCCCACACCGTCACGCCGAAACTGATCGTGGCGCACCAACCCACCTGGGGCCTGGACATCGGCGCCGTGGCCTACGTGCAGGAGCAGCTGATCGCCGCGCGCGATGCCGGCGCCGCCGTGCTGCTGATCTCGGACGACCTGGACGAAGTGCTCACCCTGGGTGACCGCGTGGCAGTGATCCACGCTGGCCGCCTGACCGACCCCCGACCGGCGCTGGCATGGACCCGCGAGGCGATCGGCCTGGCGATGGCGGGTGCGGGTGCGGACGCTGGTGCGCGTGCGGGTGCTGGTGCGAGCACTGGCACTGGCACTGCCACTGGTGCGGGTTCGGGTTCGGGTTCGGGTGCAGGCACGGGTGCAGCGCCATGAGGCTCGAAAAACGCGCCCGCAGTTCCGCGCTCGCGCTGGTGCTGGCGCCGCTGGGCGCGGTCGTGTTCACCATGCTGGTCAGCGCCCTGCTGGTGCTGTGGGCGGGAGCACCGATCGCGCGCACCTACGGCCTGCTGTTGCAGGGCGGCTTCGGGTCGGTGTTCGCGCTCAGCGAGACCCTGACGCGCGCCATTCCGCTCATGCTCACGGGCCTGGCGGCGACGGTGGCCTTCAAGGCGCGCCTGTTCAACATTGGCGCGGAGGGCCAGCTCTACGCCGGTGCGCTGGCGGCGGTCGCGGTGGGCGGCATGCATGGCGGCAGCGGCTTCGACCAGCTGCCCATGCCGGTCCTGTTCGCGCTGATGATGCTGGCCGCGGCGCTGGCGGGCGCGTTGCTGCTGCTCGGGCCGGCCCTGATGAAGGCGCGCCTGGGCGTGGATGAAGTGGTGACCACGCTGCTGCTGAACTTCATCGTGCTGCTGCTGGTGTCGTGGATGCTCGACGGCCCGATGAAAGACCCCACCGCCATGGGCTGGCCGCAAAGCGTCGCGCTGCTGGGCGAGCTGGAACTGTCCAAGCTCATCGCGCAGACCCGCGTGCACAGCGGCCTGGTGTGGGGCGTCGCGCTCGCCGTTGCGGTCTGGGCGCTGATGAAATACACCGTGCTCGGCTTCGACATCCGGGCCGTCGGCGCGAACGCGCGCGCGGCGGCATTCGCCGGTGTGCCGGTCACGCGCACCGTGGTGCTGGTGGCGATGCTCTCGGGCGCGCTGGCCGGGCTGGCCGGCGCGATCGAGGTCGCCGGGCGCACCGGCTACGTCACGCTGGACATGTCGCCCGGCTACGGTTATTCGGGCATCGTGATCGCGATGCTGGCCGCGCTGCATCCGCTGGGCGTGGTCGCCGCCAGCGTGTTCGTGGCCGGCGTGCTGGTGGGCGCCGACAGCATGAGCCGCGCGGTCGGCGTGCCGACCTACATCGCCGACGTGATCGTGGCGGCTTCGCTGATTTCGGTGCTGGTGGCCACGCTGCTGACGCAATACCGGGTGAAGCTGCGATGAACGAGATGTTCGACATCCTCGTCAACCAGTCGTTCTGGATCGCGGTGTTGCGCATCGCCACGCCGTTGATCCTGGGCACCCTGGGCGTGTTGTGGTGCGAACGCGCCGGTGTACTGAACCTGGGTATCGAGGGCATCATGGTGGCGGGTGCATTCACGGGCTGGCTGGCCGTCCATTCGGGTGCCCCGCTGTGGGCTGGCGTTGCGGTGGCGGCCGCCACCGGGGCCGTCTTCGGCCTGCTGCACGCGGCGCTGACGGTCGGCCTGGCGCTGTCGCAGCATGTGTCCGGGCTCGGGGTCACCCTGCTGGCCACGGCGCTGAGTTATTACGGCTACCGCGTGAGTTTTCCGAAGGTCGATACACCGCCCACCATCACCCCGTTCGGCGACATGGCGTGGATCGGTGTTCCGGTGCTGGCGCAACAAACCCCACTGACGCTGCTGGCGCTGCTGCTGGTACCGCTGACCGGTTACCTGCTGTACCGCACGCCGGTCGGCCTGGCGGTGCGCATGGTGGGCGAAAACCCGCAGGCCGCCGAAGGCCAGGGCGTTTCGGTGGCCGCGGTGCGCAGCGGCGCCATCGTGGCCGGTTCGGCGCTGATGGGAATCGCCGGGTCGTTCCTCACGCTGTCGGCCTTCAACGCCTTCTTCTTCAACATGGTCAACGGGCGCGGCTGGATCTGCGTGGCGCTGGTCGTGTTCGCCTCGTGGCGGCCCGGCAAGGCGCTGCAGGCGCAGCTGCAGCGCATCGCAAAAGGCGAACAGCAGCGCGCGGAGCAGCGCCTTGCCGGGCCGCCACGAGGCGAACACGAC
>JANMYG010000363.1:0-5994 GCA_031381865.1 Betaproteobacteria bacterium
CCGAGGGCGGCCAGCTGCGTTACCGGGCGGTCAACAGCTGCATCCGGCTGGCCCACTCGGTCGACGGCATGGCCCTGTGGACGGTGGAGGATCTGGCAGGCGCCGACGGCGCCCTGCATCCGGCGCAGGAAGCGATGGTCCGCTGCCACGGGTCGCAGTGCGGATTCTGCACGCCGGGTTTCGTGATGAGCCTGTTTGGCATGTACCAGAACCACGTGTGCCGGGGCCGGCCAGTTTCGCGCGCGCTGGCACAGGAGGAGCTCTCGGGCAACCTGTGTCGCTGCACCGGCTACAAGCCGATCCTGGAGGCGGCCCAGACGATGGGCCAGCTCCCGCGGGTGGACGTGGACGAGGCGCGGTTGCTGGAGCGACTGCAGCAGCTAGCGTCCAGCGACGCCGGTGCGGCAGACCGGCCCGAGCCGCATGCGGCCCGCACGCCAGCCCGCAGCCATCGAGCGTCGACGCCGACGGCCTATATGTCACCACGCACGCTCGATGCGCTGCTCGAAGCGCGCGCCGACAACCCCGAAGCACAAATCGTGGCCGGTTGCACCGATGTGGGCCTGTGGGTCACGAAGATGCACATGGAATTCGCCCAGGTGCTGGACCTGACGCGGGTGGCCGAACTGCGCCGGGTCGAGTTTTACCCGCACCATGTTGCGATCGGCGCCGCGGTGCCCCTGTCGGACGCGTTCGCCGCGCTGGCGCAAAGCCGGCCGCAGCTGCGCGTCTTCGCCAACCGGTTCGCCGGCCTGCCGGTGCGCAACGCCGGCACCCTGGGTGGCAACGTGGCCAATGGCTCCCCGATCGGCGACACCATGCCACTGCTGATTGCGCTGGGCGCAAGCGTGGTGTTGATGAGCCGGCGCGGGCACCGGGAGCTGGCGCTCGAATCCCTGTACACCGGATACCGCAAGAACGTAATGGCCCCCGACGAGGTGCTGGCGTGGATCAAGACTCCGCTGCCGGTGGCCAACGAGTTTTCGCGGGTATACAAGATCTCCAAGCGCTACGACGACGACATCTCGGCCATCTGCCTGGCGCTGTGCCTGCACATCGAAGGTGGTCGCGTACTGTCGGCGTCGATCGGGGCTGGTGGTGTCGCCGCCACACCGGCGCGGGCAAGCAAGACCGAGGCGGCACTGGTCGGCCAGCCCTGGACAGCCGAACTGGTGCGCAGCGCGATGCAGACGCTGCGCGGCGAGTTCGCGCCAATTTCGGACATGCGCGCCAGCGCCAGCTACAGGAGCGAGGTGCTGGGCAACCTGCTGCAGCGCTACTGGCTCGAGAGCCAGGGCGCGCAGGCGATCAACCTGGAGTCCTTCACACCCACCGAGGAGAACGCCGTATGAACGCACCCGAGAAGCTCCCGTTGCCGGCCCGGAAAGTTCCCGTTCACGCCAAATCGATGCCGCGACCGGCCGCGGACGATGACAGCCGGCGCCCGAATCCCGCGACCCGCCCAGCATCGGCCGGGCGTGCTCCGGACGCCCCGGCAGCGCCAGCCAGCGCCGCCGGCGTCTCGCGACCGCACGAGAGCGCGCGCGCGCAGGTGGCCGGCGCCGCGACCTACGTCGACGACATCGCGGAGGTGCGCGGCACGCTGTTCGCGGCACCGGTGCTGTCCAACGTGGCGCACGGCAAGCTGCTCGGGGTCGATGCCTCGGCCGCCCTGGGCATGCCGGGCGTGCGCGACGTCGTGCTGGCGCGCGATATTCCAGGCCACACGATGCTGGCTTCGTTCATCGGCGACGAGCCGATCTTCGCCATCGACCGGGTCGAGCATATCGGTCAGGTGGTCGGTGTGGTGGTGGCCGACACCGTGATGCAGGCCCGGCGAGCCGCGCGCAAGGTGCGGCTGCAGATCGAGGAACTGCCCGCCATACTGAGCGTGAACGACGCGCTGGCCGCCAGGAGCTACGTCCTGCCGCCGGTGTTCGTGCGCCGTGGCGACGCGGCCCAGGCGCTGCAGCGTGCGCCGCACCGGCTCAGCGGCAAGCTGTCGGTGGGTGGACAGGAGCACTTCTACCTCGAGGGCCAGGTAGCCTATGTGTTGCCGCAGGAACAGGGCCAGTGGGTGGTCTACTCCAGCACGCAGCACCCGGGCGAAGTGCAGCACTGGGTTGCCCACGCGCTGGGCATCGACAACCACGCGGTACGCGTGGAATGCCGGCGCATGGGTGGCGGTTTCGGCGGCAAGGAAACCCAGGCCGGGCACATGGCGGTATGGGCGGCGATTGCGGCTTCCAAGCTCAAATGCCCGGTCAAGCTGCGCATGGACCGCGACGACGACTTCATGGTCACCGGCAAGCGCCATCCATTTGAATACGAATACACGGTCGGCTTCGACGACGACGGTCGCCTGTGCGGCTTGCAGCTGGTGCTGGCGACCAATTGCGGGTTCAGCGCCGACCTCAGCGGCCCGGTCGCCGACCGCGCGGTGTTCCACAGCGACAACGCCTATTTTCTGGAAGACGTCGACATCGCGTCGTACCGCTGCAAGACCAATACCCAGAGCCACACGGCGTTCCGCGGCTTTGGCGGCCCGCAGGGCGTGATCCTGATCGAGGTGATCATGGGCGATGTCGCGCGCAGGCTCGGGCTCGACCCGCTGGACGTGCGCAAGCGCAACCTCTACGGCATCGATGAGCGCAACCTGACGCATTACCAGATGAAGGTGGAGGACAACATCCTCGCCCCGCTGCTGGCGCAACTCGAGCTTTCGGCGCGTTACCGCGAACGGCGCACGGAGATCGCCGCCTGGAACCTTGCCAGCCCGGTGATCAAGCGCGGCATCGCCATCACGCCGGTCAAGTTCGGCATCTCGTTCACCGCCACGCTGTTCAACCAGGCCGGCGCGCTGGTGCACGTCTATACCGACGGCAGCGTGCAGGTCAACCATGGCGGCACCGAGATGGGCCAGGGTCTCAACACCAAGGTGGCGCAGGTGGTCGCGGACGAACTCGGCGTGGCGTTCGAACGGGTGTTGTCCACCGCCAGCGACACCAGCAAGATACCCAACGCATCGGCTACCGCCGCATCGGCCGGCACCGACCTCAATGGCCGGGCGGCGCAGTTCGCGGCGCGGCACGTGCGCGACAACCTGGCGCAGTTCGTGGCCGGGCTCGATGGCTGCGGCGCGGGCGCCGTGCGTTTCGAGCACGGGCAGGTGGTCTCGCCCGCCAGCACGCGCAAATTCGACGATGTGGTCAAACTGGCCTATGCCAACCGGATCCAGCTCTGGAGCGACGGGTTCTACCGCACGCCCAAGATCCACTACGACAAGACCACCTTGACCGGGCGGCCGTTCTACTACTTTGCCTACGGCGCCGCCTGCGCCGAAGTGGCCATCGACACCCTGACCGGCGAGAGCCGCCTGCTCAAGGTCGACATACTGCACGACGTGGGGCGCTCGATCAACCCGGCGATCGACATCGGCCAGATCGAGGGCGGGTTCGTGCAGGGCATGGGCTGGCTCACCACCGAGGAACTGGTCTGGAACGACAAGGGCCACCTCACGACCCATGCGCCGAGCACCTACAAGATTCCGACCACCGGCGACATTCCCGCGCACTTCAATGTGAGCCTGTGGCACGAGGCCAACCGCGAAGACAACGTCTATGGCAGCAAGGCGGTCGGAGAACCACCACTGATGCTGGGCATCAGCGTTTACGAGGCATTACGCACGGCAGTCGCCGCGGCACGACCGCAGGCACGCACGCCGGTCACGCTGGTGGCCCCGGCAACCGCCGAGAACCTGTTGCGCGCGCTCAAGTAGACCGGTCACACGGCGCCAGCGCCGACGCATGACCAACCGGACTGGTCCGCAACGGCGCCGACGCGTCAAACGCCGGCCAGCGAGCGCAGGCCCCCGGGATCGACCAGGTTCACCACCCGGCCCGAGCCACTGATCAGGCTGCGCTCACGCAAGTGGCGCAACACGCGCGACAGCGTCTCGGGGGCGATGCCCAGCTGCGCGGCGATCAGGCGCTTGCGCTGCTGCAGCATCACGGCCACCGAGCCCTGCTCGCTGGTCTGGGCGTGGCGCAACAACCATTCGGCGCAACGCGCCTCGGCGTCCTTGGCCAGCCGGCTCACCGCCAGCTCGGTCTGCTGCCGGTGCGCCAGCGCGACGTCGCGCAGCACCGCCTGCGCCGGCCCGGGCAAGCCGTTGAACCACTTCCTGAACGCCGTCAATGGCAGGCGCCGCACGGTGGCGCTGGTCTCGGCAACCGCATCCACCACGCTCGGCAGGCACAGCACCGCCGCCGTCGCCTCGAGCCAGAACGGGCCTTCCACCGTGCCGAGCTGGTGCGCCAGGACATCACCCTCCATCAGTCCGAGCGCGACGCGACCGGACTCGACGAACGTGACCCAGGCCGGGGTCACGGAACGGCGCAACAGGACTTCGCCTGGCCTGGCTGCAAGGCGCTCGGCGGAGAGATCCGGAAATTCGGTTGGCAACATGGGCCCCAATGTGCCGCGCTTTGCCCTGCCTGACTTTGAGCAACATCAAACTTGGGTGAGAGATTGCCCCCACGCTGGTCGCTGCGCGTACTGCGCGAGGCCTTGCAGGCCGCGGCTCGCGAGACGCTTCGCCTCTGTCGCCTGTCCATGCCTGCTCGAGCAGGCATGGAGCCGCAGGCTCCAGCCCCGAGGGGGCATGTTTCGCCTTGGGGCGGCCCGGCGGCGAAACCGTTGCCCCCACGCTGGTCGCTGCGCGCACTGCGCTGCCCCCGAGCGGGCGTGTTTCGCCTTGGGGCGGCCCGGCGCCGAAACCGTTGCCCCCACGCTGGTCGCTGCGCCTCCGGTGATGTACGAATGGTTACAGCACCAGGATGGCGCGGAAGTCGTTCACGTTGGTGTGGGTGGGACCGGTGAAAACCAGGTCGCCGAGCGGCTCGAAGAAGCCGTAGGCATCGTTGCGGTCCAGAAACTGGTCGATCTTCATGTCCAGCGCTTGCGCGCGCGCGAGGGAGTCAGGTGCCACAAAGGCGCCGGCGTTGTCCTCCACGCCGTCGATGCCGTCGGTATCGGCCGCCAGTGCGAACACCCCCGGCTGGCCCTGCAAGGCGTGTGCCAGCCCCATGCAGAACTCGCCTGCGCGGCCACCTCGGCCGCGCTTTGCACCGGGTGCGCGCGCGCGGATCGTGACCGTCGTCTCGCCGCCGCTGAGCAACACACAGGGCCTGGCAAACGGCTCTGCGCGCAGTGCCACGGAGCGGGCCAGCGCCGCATGCACCTTGCCGACCTCGCGCGATTCGCCCTCCATCTCGTCGCTCAGGATATGAGCCGCCAGTCCGGCCTGGCGCGCCGCCGCGGCTGCGGCGTGCAGGCTTTGCAGCGGCGTCGCGATCATGTGCACCGCGTGGCCCGCGAAAGCCGGGTCACCGGGCTTGGGCGTTTCGAGCGCGCCGCGCTCCAGTGACCGGACGACCGCGTCGGGCACGTCGATGCGGTAACGCCTCAGAATGGCCAGCGCGTCGGCGCAGGTGCTTGCATCGGCGACGGTGGGCCCGCTGGCGATGGTGCTCGGATCGTCGCCCGGCACGTCACTGATCGTGAGTGTCACCACGCGCGCCGGTGCGCATGCCGCCGCCAGCCGCCCGCCCTTGATGCGCGAGAGATGCTTGCGCACGCAATTCATCTCCGAGATGCTGGCGCCGCTGGCCAGCAACGCCTTGTTGACCTCCTGCTTCTGCGCCAGCGTCAATCCGTCCGTGGGCAGTGTCAACAGAGCCGAACCGCCGCCCGAAATCAGGCACAACACCAGGTCGTTGCTGGTCAGTCCGCCGGCCATAACCAGGATGCGTTCGGCCGCCGCCATGCCGGCGGCGTCGGGCACCGGATGGGAGGCCTCGACCACCTCGATGCGCTGCGGCAGACCCGCCGGGCGCGGCGGTGTGTGGTGGTAACGCGTCACAACCAGACCTTCGAGCGGGGCGTCCAGCGGCCACAGCGCCTCCACCGCCTGCGCCATGGAGCCGCCCGCCT
>JANMYG010000369.1:0-7408 GCA_031381865.1 Betaproteobacteria bacterium
GCGCACCTCAATCCCGAACAGCGCGCCGCGGTGACGCTGCCGGCCGAACATGCGCTGATCCTGGCCGGCGCGGGCTCGGGCAAGACCCGGGTGCCGATCCACATGCCGCGCACGTTCACCGGCAGCATCGCCGACAGGCGCGTCATCATCTCCTTGGCTGCCTTGTTGGTGAAGGTGACGGCCATCACGCCGGCCGGCGACACCTGCCCGGTCTGCAGCAGCCAGGCGATGCGGGTGGTCAGTACCCGGGTCTTGCCCGAGCCCGCGCCGGCCAGGATCAGCGCATGTTCGGCCGGCAGCGTCACCGCGGCGCGCTGTTCGGGATTGAGGTGCGCAAGCAGTGCGGAATCGGCGGTTGTTTCTGGAAACATGGCCCGATTGTAGGAACCCGCCATGGACCAGCGAGGGTAGAATCAAGCACCGGGCCCAAGCAATTGGGGTCCGGTTTTTTTTGGACTGAAATCAGGCGCGCCATGGAAATATTCGACTACGAGAACATCCTACTGCTGCCGCGCAAATGCCGCGTGGAAAGCCGCTCCGAATGCGACGCCAGCACCGAGCTCGGAGGCCGGCGTTTCCGCATTCCGGTGGTGCCGGCCAACATGAAAACCGTGGTCGACGAGTCGATCTGCATCTGGCTGGCGCAAAACGGCTATTTCTACGTCATGCACCGGTTCGACCTGGACAACCTGAAGTTCGTGCAGAAGATGAAGGCCCTGGGGCTGTACGCGTCGATCTCGCTCGGCGTCAAGAAGCCGGACTACGACACCGTGGACCAGTTGGTGGGGCTGGGCCTGGCACCCGACTACATCACCATCGACATCGCCCACGGCCATGCCGACAGCGTCAGGAACATGATCGCCTGCCTGAAGGAAAAACTCCCCGGCGCTTTCATCATCGCCGGCAACGTGGGTACACCCGAGGCCATCATCGACCTGGAGAACTGGGGCGCCGACGCGACCAAGGTCGGCATCGGCCCGGGCAAGGTCTGCATCACCAAACTCAAGACCGGTTTCGGCACCGGCGGCTGGCAGTTGTCGGCGCTCAAGTGGTGCGCGCGCGTGGCCACCAAGCCGATCATCGCCGACGGCGGCATTCGCGAACACGGGGACATCGCCAAGAGCGTGCGTTTTGGCGCCACCATGGTCATGATCGGCTCGATGCTGGCCGGCCATGAAGAAAGCCCTGGCCAGACAGTGGAAGTCGACGGCCGCCTGTACAAGGAGTACTACGGCTCGGCCAGCGACTTCAACAAGGGCGAGTACAAACACGTCGAAGGCAAACGCATCCTGGAGCCGATCAAGGGCCGGTTGTCTGAGACGATGGTCGAGATGGAGCAGGACATCCAGAGCTCGATCAGTTATTCGGGCGGCAAGAAACTGATGGACATCCGCAAGGTGAACTACGTCACGCTGGGTGGCGACAACGCGGGTGAACACCTGCTGATGTGAGATGGCCCCCACGTTCGTTCACTTCCCCGGCATCGGCGAGAGCCGATGCCGCAAGTAACTCTCTGGACGTGCCACAGCCAGAGGCTGTGGCTCTTCGCCCGTCCCGGTCTGCGCAGGCAGACCGGGAGCCGCGGGGCTCAGCCCCGAGGGGGCGCATTTTGCCTTGGGGCGGCCCGGCGGAAAAACTAACGCAAACCCAGCAGTTCGAGCGCCAGACCGTTCAGGCGGCTGCCCGGTTGCACCAGCGCGTCCAGCACGCTGAAATGGTTCAGGCCCGGCAAGGCCTCGCACACTGGCACCCTCTGCTTGCCCCAGGCGCTTTGGATCAGCCGGTTCTGGCGCAGGAACTCGGCACTCTCGTCGCCTCCCGCCACGCTGGCCAATCGGCCGCTGGCCGGGCGAGGCAACCACGCCGGGCTGGCCCGTCTGACCTGCGCTGGCGTCAGCTTCAGTGAAGACTGCAAGAACGGCGTGCGCCGGATCGATTCCAGTTCGTACAGGCCGGAGATCGACAGCGCGCTGTTCAGCAACCGGGACGGCAGGTCCGGCGCGAAAGCCTTCCACACGCAGGCCATCAGCATCGCGGCCAGATGCCCGCCGGCGGAGTGGCCGACCACCGTGATACGCGCGGGGTCGCCACCCAGGGCGGCGATGTTGCGCCAGGTCCAGGCCAGCGCCTTGACCATCTGCAGCGTGATGTGCGGCACGGTCACCGGCTGCTGCGCCGTTCCGGGGCACAACGCGTAGTTCGGCAACACGACGCAGGCCCCATTGGCGGTGAACGCCGGGGCGATGAAGGAATGGTCGCCCTTGTCCAGAGCGCGCCAGTAGCCCCCGTGGATGAACACCAGCACCGGGGCATCAGGCCGCGCGGCCGGGAAAACATCCAGCGTTTCGCCTGCTCCATCGCCATAGGGCAGGTCGAGCCGGCAGTCACTGTTGCGACGCGCGTGTGCCGAATCATCGGCCCAGCGGTTCAGGTAGCGGGCATGGTCAGGCACCAGCGCGCGGTTGTTGTACATGGCGTCGTACCACTGCGGGTTGGGAATACGTGGCATGCGTTGGCCTTCGAATCGGTGGGAGCGTTGACGTGCGCCGCCATCTTGGCACAGAAGCAACGCACCATGCCCGCCCTGCCCATGCCCATGCCCCCGCCCCCGCCCATGGCCCTGGCCCCGCCCATGGCCATGGCCCTGCCGTGGCCGTGGCCCCTGCCCCTGCCCCTGCCGCCCTGGCATCAGGTCGGCACGGCCGGGGCGTCGGGAAGCAATTCGTAGAAGCTCTTGTCCATGCCGCAGTTGGGGCAGATCCAACCCTCGGGCAGGTCGGCGAAAGCGGTGCCGGCGGGCACACCATGTTCGGGGTCGCCCACCGCCGGGTCGTAGACGTGCAGGCACAGGCTGCACTGGGCTGTCGATGAGGCGCTCACCGCTGCAAGTCCGTCAAGCGGCTGGCGCCGGCTCCACCAGCAGGTGGTCCATGCCTCGGAACTGCAGGATCGGCAGGTAGTGGATTTGCTGTTGCTCGACCAGCCGCATGCGCGGCGTCAGCGAGGTCAGCAACTGCAGCACGAGCTGGTATTCGAAGCGCGCCAGCGGCGTACCCAGGCAAAAATGCCACTGCTTGCCAAACGACAGGTGGCTGCGCGCATTGGCGCGGCGGATGTCGAGCCGCTCGGGCTCGGCAAACTGTGCCGGGTCGTGGTTCGCCGAACCGGTCATGAGCATGACAGTGGCGCCCTTGGGAATAGCCAGGCCGCCGATCTCGGTGTCGCGCGTCACATGGCGGCGCAATCCGATCGCGGGCGCGTCGAAGCGCAGCAGTTCTTCCACGGCGTTCGGAATCAGCGCCGGGTCGGCGCACAAAGCGTCGCACTGGGGGCGGTCCGCGAGGATACGGCGCAGGCGATGTTGCCGCCGCTGCGCCGGTCGGCCGCGGCGCGCATAGTCGATGTGTCCAGCGGGCTGGGCTCGCTCACGCTGGGCTCGACCCCGTGCACCAAGTTCTACGCCAAACCCATGCAGAGCTACAACGTCGCCAAGGCGGCGGTCAACGCCGTCACGGTGCAGTTCGCCAGCGAGTTGTACCAAAGCGGCATCAAGGCGAACTCGGCCGACCCTGGCTACACGCACACCGAAATGACGCTCAACCAGGGCGGCAAACCGGTGCGACGCGCCGCGACGGTGATCGTGCGGCTGGCGACACTGGACGATTCTGGGGTCGGCGGCGCTGGTGCCCGCCGACGGCATCATCTTCCAGGCGGCCAACATATCGCGCGCCCGGCTGCTGTCGCAGTCGATAGCCCCATCGGTGCAGGACGAGCACGACCCGGACCGGCACCGCCTGGAACTCGACATCTACGACCCCCGCAATCCCAACCAGCCGCCCTACCCGCCGGACTATGTGGCGTTTTACCGCAAGGCCCAGCTCGAGCGCATACGCCGGCGCACCGACTGGGTCAAGGAAACGCTGGCGCACCTGCGCCAACTGGGGGGCAAGGAGCAGGAACGCGGCCTGCTGACCCACCGCACGATGGCCGACCTGCGCTACGTCGACCCGGCCATCGACCCGAACGACCGGCCACCCGGTGTCTGCGTTTCCGGCGACCCCGAGTCGGCCAACTCCGGGCCGGTGGGATGGGCCCGTTATTCGACCCTGCGCTCCTGGTTGTCGCAGTGGTCGGTGTTCGACTCGAACGTCAACGGCGCCAGCGCCGCCGCATCGATCACCGTGCCGCTGATGGTGATGGTGATGGAAAACTCGGCCGACGAGGCTTGCCCGGCCGCCGACCTGCCCGAGATCTTCGCCGCCGCCGGCAGCACCGACAAGACCAAACACGTCATCCAGGGCGCGCGCCACTACTACCAGGGCCAGCCCCAGTTGCTCGAACAGGCCACCACCCTGACGCTGGACTGGATGCGCTCGCGCAAACTGCTGGCGGACTGACCATTTCCCGCTGGCCTGCCGCCGCCGATCTGGATAGAATTTAGACGTGTGGGGGGGTAGCTCAGCTGGGAGAGCGCTGCGTTCGCAATGCAGAGGTCGTGAGTTCGATCCTCATCCTCTCCACCACTCGAATTAGGCCAGACTTGCTCTGGCCTTTTTTTTTGGGACCGGGAGGCCAAGTGCTGGCGGGGCGACCGGGGGAAATGCGAATGCGGGGACCGTGGTTTTTGGCCTATTTTTGGCCTCCAAACCCGCCCTCCCCGTCCCTATTCTCTGTTTGTACGGAGGTCGCCCTTCGCACGAACCCCAGGATCCATGTGGGTTTCGGGGCGGTGGTTTGCGCTGAACATCGCTTGCCAGTCGGTCAGAACAAACACTTTCCAGCCCAACTGGTGACAGAAGTGCCAGTCCCGAGGGTTGGGTTCAGTGCATCCGAGTCTCGCAGCGACACGCGCCAAGCCGCCAATCCTGAATCGGCAAGGCGAACTACCGGAACAACTCTTCAACGGTGACGCGCACCACATCGCAGTAGAGCACTTGGAAGGCCGCAGTCCCGGGCGTCCGCAGACCTGTTTGCTGGGTGATCAGCAGCGCAGGGCCGCCGCCGAACCAGGGCAGCAGCGCGTCGTCGCCCACCCACGCTGTCACTCGGGCGCAGCTAAAGCGGGACGGATCGAGCAGGTAGGCGGCTGCCATCAGGTCGAAGGGATAAAAGCCGTCTAGCCCGGCTTCGTCGCGCCAGAACTCGAGCCACGCACGGCTGCGCTCGGCGGCCCACCGCCCCGCAGGGCCGGAGCGGGCGATCCGGTCGAGGTCGCTGCCGGTCATCGATACCTGACGCGCCGCCGTGTACGGGATCAGCACCATTGGGATGCCCGAGGCAAGGATGACCGATACGGCCTGCGTGTCGAGTACGGCATTGAGGTCCCGGAAGATCGGCCCATGGCCGAACAGCATGGCCCCGGTGGCGCGGCTTTCGCTGGGGTGGAAGCGATGGCCAGGCCTGCGACCCATGACGGCGATGAAGCGCGTGATCCGGCTCGCGAGCGCCGGCTCCCGCGTGAGCAGGGCAGCAAGATTGGTCAACGGTCCCAGCGCCACGACGTCAAGGGGGCCGCGCTGCAACGCCAGCCGCAGGGCCGTCTGGGCGTCGAGGCTGCCACCGCCTTCGAGGCACCGCGGTGCCACGGCGCCGCAACCCTTGAACACGGGCAACGTGGTGGACACGGCGCGACCACCATAGGTACCGATTTCCTTCACCAACGAGCGCATCACCAGGTCCGATTCGGAAACCGGAGCGTTGCCGAACACCGTCGAAATGCCGGCGATGTCGATGGAGGTTGCGCTCGCCAGCGACAACAGCGCCAGACAATCGTCGGGGTCGCGGTGCTTGCCGGTGCCACAGGCGGCGTCGGCGTCGATCCAGACGCGCGCGGCCTTCAAGGTGTTGCTGGGGGGCGGCAAATACTGTAGTTCCGGCTGTCGCACCTCACCGGTCCGCCACACCTGCACCGGTGCAGCCAGCGCCGCGATGACCAGCAGCACGATGACGCCGATCACCATGAGAGACCACTTCAGCGCAGTCTTTGACATCGGTTTGCGGGTTGAGCGCAGTTGTCCATGTTGGTTCTCCGGTGTAGTCGGCGTGGCAGCCCTCGGGCATTCTCGACGAGTATCCAAACCTCTCCACCTATGTCGCCCGCGGCCAAGCACGACCCGCCTACAAACGTGCTTTCGCCGATCAATTGGCGGTTTTCAAAAAGTTGGGAGTAGAAACGATTAAAAAGCGGAAACGTCGAATCTTGCAGGAAAGCGAACTCAGTCGTGTTTAACCCATTGTTGTGTTCAACGTCACCACCCGGCGCGCGCGACCTGATGCCGATATGGACGATTCTGGACAACACCCCCGAAGGGCAACGCGCGAGTGCGTCACTGGACGATTGCCGACCGCGAAGCGTACCAAAAAATTGGTTTTCATCAGGGCTGGGTGACATGTGCCGAGCAGCTTGCGGCGCTTGTCGAATAGCGCTTCGTTAGGCGGTTTCGATTCCCGCAACCCGTAATTTTCATAACAAAGGAGCTACACATGACCACCAGAGAAACCATTCAAAGCTACTTCAAGAGTCTCAGCGCAAAAAACGGCTGGGAAGCCTTCCTGTCTGATGACATGGCATTCACCAGTTTCACCAGTCCGGTCAAGCACGTCACGGGTAGAGATGCGTACTTGGGGGCAACAAAGGGCTTCTTCTCCATGATCAAGGCACTTGAGATCAAGAGCATCCTGGTGGATGGCGAGCGAGCTTGCACCGTTGCACGATACGAACTTCAGGCACCCGTTGGCCCTGCCTTCGAGAGTCATGTCGCCGAACTGTTCGAAGTGCGCGATGGCAAGATCAAGTCGCTCGAAATCTACTTTGACAGCGCCCCGTTTCCAAAGCCCAAGAGCTAGAACTCAAATGGGCGATCGCGAACTTTTGAGCCGGGTCAGGGCAGCACTGGCGCCTGTTCCCAAAGTCAAAGAGAAGATGATGTTCGGGAGCACCGCGTTCATGGTTCGCGGCAAGCTGTGCATAAGCGCACGGGCCGAGCGAATAATGTGCCGCATTGATCCGGCACTCCATGACGCTGCGCTGGAGCGCAAAGGCTGTCAGACTGTGGTGATGAGGGGCCGGCAGTACCGCGGCTATGTGTACGTCGGCGCAGAATCAGTGACAACGGCTGCCGCTTTGAAGTACTGGGTTGATCTCGCCTTGAACTACAACAAGGCAATTGCCACAGCCAAGAACGGAAATCCCTAGTTGCGGCCGTACACCCGCCTAACTCAAACGTTGGGCTCCGGCATGGCTCTCATCCATGTGCGCTGGCGCACAGACCTACCTTCGCATTACACGCACACTCCTGCACTCCTGCACTCCTGCACTCCTGCACTCCTGCACTCCTGCACTCCTGCACTCCTGCACTCCTGCACTCCTGCACTCCTGCACTCCTGCACTCCTGCACTCCTGCACTCC
>JANMYG010000418.1:0-14002 GCA_031381865.1 Betaproteobacteria bacterium
CGCCGACACCAGGGAGCTCAAGGCCGCCGCCGCGGCGCCCGACGAGCAGACGCGCGGCGCGCTGATCAAGCAGTGGTTGCTGAAGCTCGCGCCGCATGCCGCCGGGCTCGCGGGCAGCGTCATCAACCCGGTGATCGGCGAGCTGGCCAAGGCCGCCACCGCCTGGGCGGCGGGAGCGCTCGGTAACAAGGACTGAACCGCCGCCGGGTTGCGGGGGCGGCTACCAGTTCACCGGGACCAGGTCCGGGCCGACGATATGGCCTGGCTGGGCGGGGCCGTCGTGGTTGACATCGTGGGTGAAGTGGGCGCCGTACCACACCACGACATCGTGATCGGACACCGCTTCGCCGTTGACCCAGCGGTCGATGTCCGCCTCGTACGGCGGTCCGACGGCGACCGAGCCGTCGTCGATCTCGCTGCCGCGGTACCGAAGCACCCAGAAATCGCCACGGCCGAAAGGAGCGTCTGGTGCGGTGCTGGCAATACCGTCAATGGCATTCGGAATGATGTCGCAGCCTTCGCCGCTGACCGTGTTTTCGACCCGCCATTTGCGCTTGCGCGCGAAATCGCGCGGGCGTCGCACTTCGAACGACTTGGTGTGCCATTTGCTCGAACCCACCAAAGGCGGGTCGTTGAATTCACGCACGCGATTGTGGCCCGCGCTTCGAATGTCGAAGTCGAGACGCCAGTAGACATGGTGGTGGTGTATGTTGCACACGCACGGGCTTTCCACCGCGGCGAAGCCGAACCTGGGCCGCACGGTGCCGTTGGTGCCCAGGCGCCACTGGCTGACGTAACGGTACCAGCCGGCTTCCATTTCGCTGACAAGCACCACCTCGTTGCCGAGCACGTAGATGCCGACACCCAGGAAGTTGCCGGTATCGGATGCCGTGTCGAGAATCGTCAATGCCGGCGCCGTGCAAAGCATGAAGCCCGGCGCGACCTGGGTCCCTTGCGCCTGGATCATGCCTTCCTGGTACTGCCAGTCGCGGTAGGGACCGCAGGCGTTGGCGTCGTACTTGACGTTGAGTATCGGCACGTGCGCGCGGTACAACATCCGCTTGCCCTTGAAATCCACGTAACGCAGTTCGATTCCGGAGCCGTTGGTGCCGCTGGACGCGGCCGGCCGGACCGCCAGAAAGCGCCACAAGGTGGTACCGCCCTGGGTCAGCGTCACCCATGCCTGGCCGGCGGTGCCCTTGGAGGCGGTCGCCTGGCCGGCCGCGCGCGGGACGCCGCACAGGCCACGCGGCTGTGGCCGCGCGTTGTCCGGTGCACGTCCCTCGAACCGGGTCACCGTGCGCGTTGCGAGGTCGACCGCGACGATCTCGTGCGCCGCGGAGGCGTCGCGCGGCAGCAGACCGACCGAGATCCTGCGCTCGACGCTTCCGTCCGGCAGTTCGCTGAGATGCAGTGCCGGTATCGGCCGGTAGGGCTCGAGATGGCCCTTTGACAGCAACGCCGAAAATCCGGGATCACGGCGGAGGATCTTGACGGCTGCGGCGAACTCGGCGCCGGTCGGCAGCGGCGCAATCGCTGATTCCTGCAGCACCAGCTTTCGCGGATCAGCGATGCTGCCTTCGGCCAGCACCGTACGACGCCGCTTGTCGTCGTACAGGGTGGCCCTGAATCTTTCCGGCGGTCTGGGTCTGCCGGTCTTCGGGGGATCGGATTCTTCCAGCGCCTCGACGTAGAGCAGCCTGGCCCGGGCATGCCCGACGAAACTGCGCAGCGCCGGATTCGACACGACGCGCGAACCAATTTCTGCCAGCTGTTCTGTGCTGGGGCCGAATGGCTTGACCGCGATCTTGATCTCGCGCCCGGGTTTTTGGGGGGTTGCCTTGGTGTTGTTCATCACATCCTCCTGCGACGGCGTTTGAGGTGGTGCGCCCAGGCGACGATGCCGCAGTCTGTCGCCCGGGGTCGGGGCCGGCCGGATCAGGTTGTCCAGTTGATCGCGGCGCCCATGTTGGCGAAAAAGGTGTCGCCGCCTACCGAGGACAATTCTCGCGCCAGCAGGATCGAACCCATGGCCGGAACCTCGTCGTAGCTGTGGTCGGTGTGCCACCCGCCACCGCAGTTGGCGGTCTGGCGCGCCTCCTTGCGCGCCTCGGCGATCTCAGTCCGCCTCGGCCATGGCATCGAGCACGATGCGCCCGGTCACGCGCCCGGCTTCGAGGTCCCGCAGGCTCTGTTCGGCCTGCGCCAGCGGGCGCACCTGCACCGCAGGCAACACCACCTTGCCGCTGCGCACCAGTGCCACCAGTTCACGGATTTGCGCCGTCGATCCCACGGCGGAGCCCATCAGTGCGATCTCGCGCATGGCCAGCGCCACCAGCGGAATTCCCACGGCGCCGCCAAACAGGCCGACCGATACAAAACGCCCGCCCTTTTGCAGCGACGGCAGGGCCAGCGCCGCAGTCGACGGTGTGCCGACGAAATCGACCATGCCGTGCAGGCCACCACCCGCCATGGCCAGCAGTTCGGCTGCGCCGCCGGTCTTGAGGTTGAGCACCTGCGCCGCCCCGGCCGCCTTGGCCACCGCGAGCTTGGCGTCGTCGATGTCGCAGGCGATCAGCTGCTTGTGGCCGAGCGCCAGGAGAATTGCAATGGCGATCAACCCGAGCCCGCCGCACCCGAGCACCGCGATCCACTGCCCGTCCTGCGGGGGGCCCAGTTTTGCCGCGGCCGAGTAGGCGGTCACCCCGGAGCACGCCAGCACCGCCGCCCTGGCCGGATCGATGCCCTGTACATCGACCAGGTAACGCGGGTGCGGCACCATCAGGTGGGTCGAAAAACCGCCCGGACGGACCATGCCCATGGCGGCCATCGCGTTGCACAGGTTGTCCTGGCCCCTCAGGCAGGCGGCGCATTTGCCGCAGCCGATCCAGGGATTGACAAGGTAGGTTTCGCCCACACGCACGCCCGTCACATCGGCGCCGACGGCCGCCACTACGCCGATCGGTTCGTGCCCCAGGATGATCGGCAGTTTCATGCCGCGATCGGCCAGCATGTTCTTGACGCCGCCGCCCATGTCGAAGTAACCCTCGCGGATGTGCACGTCCGAGTGGCATACGCCACAATAGGCGAGGCGCATCAGCACCTCCTGCGGACCCGGCTTCGGGGTTTCCCGCACCGCATGCTGCAGGGGTTTTCCCCATTCGACGACGTCATAACTCTGCATGTCTTGTCTCCGTTGTGGGAAGCGCTTGCGGGAGTGCGTAGATTGAACTGTCTTGCAGCATCGATCAGTCACCACCGGGACAAGCGGGTGGCGCAAGCGCCGGCGCGCTCGCGGTGCAGCCTGTTATTGCTTCGCGCCCGCCGCAAGGGCGCGCAGGCGCGACTGCTCCAGCGCCGCCGGGTCGAGCGCGTGCGCGGTGTCCCAGCCGCCCATGTGCTGGAGCGTCAGGGCGCACATGGCATGGATCCATTCGGGCTGGTCGTTCAGGCAGGCGATGTAGTGGAACTCCTTGCCGCCCGCGCCGATGAAGGCGTTCTTGCCTTCGATGGCGATTTCCTCCAGCGTCTCCAGGCAGTCGCTGGTGAACCCGGGACACACCACGTCAACGCGTGCCGTGCCGGCGCGCGCCAGTGCGACCAGGCTCGGTTCGGTGTAGGGCTCGAGCCATTTGGCGCGCCCGAGGCGCGACTGGAAGGTGAGTTGGTACTGGTGCCTGGCCAGCCCCAGGCGTTCGGCCAGCAGGCGTGCCGTCTTCTGGCATTCGCAGTGGTAGGGGTCGCCCAGTTCCAGCGTGCGCTGCGGCACGCCATGGAAACTCATCACGAGCTGGTCGCCGCGGCCGTAGTCCTGCCAGTGTTTTCGCACGCGTTTCGCAAGTGCCTCGATATAGAGCGGGTCGTCGTGGTAGTGGTTGACGAACCGCAGTTCCGGAACCAGGCGGGTGCGGCCGGCCCATGCATAGACCGCGTCGAACACACTGGCCGTGGTGGTGGCCGAATACTGCGGATAAGCCGGCAGCACCAGCACACGCGTCACGCCTTCGGCCTTGAGCGCCGCGAGCTGGGACTCGATCGATGTCTGGCCGTAACGCATCGCGTACCGCACCTGGACCATGTGCCCGCGCTGCGCCAGCCAGCCCTGCAGCAACTTGGCCTGCTTTTCGGTCCACAGCTTGAGCGGCGAGCCTTCGGCGGTCCAGATGCTGGCGTATTTGGCGGCCGACCTGGCGGGACGCACCCGCAGGATCACGCCATGCAGGATCAGCAGCCACAGCAGGCGCGGTATTTCCACCACGCGCGGGTCGCTCAGGAATTGCGCCAGGTAGCGCCGCACGGCGCCAGCGGTCGGCGCGTCGGGTGTGCCGAGGTTGCAGTACAGCACCGCGGTGCGGGGCGCCTGCCCGTGCGTGAAGCCGGGCTCGGGGAAGAATCGGGGGGAGGGCATGCTGTATTCTCCCGCACCTATGCTGGACCTATCGAAGATCAAGGCGATTGGCCTGGACCTGGACGACACGTTGTGGCCGATCTGGCCCACGATCGCGCGCGCCGAGGCGCAGCTGACGCAATGGCTGTCGGATTGCGCCCCGGGAGCGGCGCAGGTGTTTGCCGATGCGGCGGCGCGGCTCGAGTTGCGCCAGCATGTGGCAGGCGCGCGTCCGGACCTGGTGCACGACATGAGCGCGATGCGCCGCGAATGCATCCGGCTGGCATTACATCGCGCGGGCGAGGACACGCGCCTGGCCGAACCCGCATTCGAGGTGTTTTTCGAGCACCGCATGCGGGTCGACCTGTTCGCCGATGCGTTGCCCGCGCTGCAGTTCTTGGCCAGCCGTTTCCCGGTCGTGGCCATATCCAATGGCAACGCAGATGTGGGCCGGGTCGGCATCGGACGGCATTTCGCGGCCAGCGTCAGCGCGCACCAGCTCGGCGTGGGCAAGCCGGATACCCGCATCTTTCATGCGGCGGCGGTGGCCGTGGGCGTCGCACCCGAAGCTATGCTGCATGTGGGCGACGACCCGGCGCTGGATGTGCTGGGCGGCCTCAACGCGGGCATGCAGACGATCTGGGTCAACCGCACCGAGCACGCCTGGACCCACGCCGAAATGCCGCACGCCAGCGTGTCCGACCTGGGCCAGTTGTGCCGCTTGCTGGGTGCGACTGGCTGATGCGGCCGGTGTCATGCTCGGACAGCCGGCGTGGCACACTCTTGGCCCGAGTACCGACGCTGCCGAGCGTCGCGCGGCAACTGCACCACAACCAATCACTACGCACCATGAAACCGCACCCACTTCGCCGCCGGATCGTTGCCGCATGCCTGATCACCCTGGGGGCGGCGGCGCTCCCGACAGCCTGGGCCCAGGGCACCACCCCGGCCTACCCGGAGCGCCCGGTGAAGATCGTGGTGCCGTTCGCACCCGGCGCCGGCACCGACGCGATGGGCCGCCTGGTGGCGCATAAGCTCGGTGAACTGCTGGGTGGCAGCTTCGTGGTGGACAACCGGGCCGGCGCGTCCGGCGCGATAGGCACCCAGTATGTGGCGCAACAGCCACCGGACGGCTACACGCTGCTGTTGGTGGCGTCGCCGTTCACGACCGTGGCCGCATCGTTGCCCAGTGCCGGGTACGACCCGTTGCGCCAGTTCACGCCGGTCGGCATGATCGCCAGCGGGCCGCTGGTGTGGGCCGCCAATGCCAGCCTGCCTGCCAACAACATGCGTGAGCTGGTGGCGCTGGCGCGGCAAAAACCGGGTGCGCTGAATTACGGCTCGGCCGGCGCCGGTGGCGTCAACCACCTGGTGCTGGAGTTGTTGAAGGCCAAGACCGGCACCTTCATCACCCATATTCCCTACCGCGGCGTGGCGCCGGCCACGATGGACATGATCGCGGGACAGGTGCAGCTGATCACCGGCACCATTCCCGCCTTGTTGCCGTTCATCAAGGACGGCCGGGTCAAGCCGCTGGCGGTGACCAGTGCCAAGCGGTCCAGCGCCTTGCCTGATGTGCCGAGCATGGCCGAGTCGGGTTTTGCCGGCATCGACGTGGTCAACTATTTCGCGCTGATGGCCCCGGCCGGCACGCCGGGCCCGGTGATCGAGCGCCTGAACCTGGCGATCAACAAGATGGTGGTGCTGCCGGAGGTCGTGGCGCGCTTCAAGTCGGATGCGGTCGAGGCGGCGCCGGGTTCGCCGGCCTTGCTCGGCCACTTCATCGAAGCCGACTACCGCGCCTGGCGCAACGTCGTCAGGACGCAGAGCCTGAAGATCGAATAGCCGCCATGCCCGCGCGCACGGCGCCTTCGAGCGTGGACGGATAAGGACCTTCGACGTAGTCGGCGCCGGCCACCAGCCCCGGCGCGATCTGCATGGCCGGGCGCCGCAAGCCGGGGGTGCAGGCGAAGGTGGCGCGTTTCTCCACCACGGTCTGTACCGGCTGCAGTTCCAGCCCCAGTTGTGCCGTGGCCTGCGCCAGCACCTGTACCTGCAGCGCGTCGCGTTCGCCCTGGCTGGCGCTGAGCACGAACGCCAGCAGGCCGCGCGGTCCGCCGAGTTGCCCGCGATCGAAGACAAACTGCGCCGGGGCGGCCGGGCCGCTGCGAAGCGCCAGCATCGGGTGCGCCAGCGCGGCGCCCCGGCCCCATGCGTAGACGGTCGTGATCGGTTCGTGTTCCAGGTCGGCGGCAGAGACACACCAGTCCGCCATCCGCCTGGCTTGCGCCGCGTGGACCGACGCCAGGCATGTTTCCACCAGCCGGACCGCGTCGGACGACGGGACGGCAAGCACCACGAGTTCGCAGGTGTCGCCATCGACCGACCATGACGACGGGCTGGACTCCAGTCGATGCACCCGGGCGCCCAGGCGGACCTCACCACCGTGCGCACGCACCCAGCGCGCCGCGGCGTCCGGAAAAAGCGTCGACAGGTCGACCCGTGGCAATAACAGGTTCGAGCCGCCCGGGCCGCCGAACACCGAGTCCCGCATCACGCGCAGGAACATCTGGCCGCTGGCACGGTCGGGGGGCGTGTTGAGTGCCGAGACACACAAGGGCTCGACCATGTCGGCCATGACGCGTTCGCTCAGGCTGGCGCACAACTGGCGCACGGAATGGCCGGGGGGGCAGCGGAACCCGGCCAGCCGCCAGCGCGTGGCGAGCAGCAGCAGCGACAACTTGTCCGACGCGCTCCATCCCGAGGCGCGCAGTATGCCCGCGACCGCATCCCAGGGCGCACGCCAGCGCGGCAACTGCAATCCGGTGCCGTCTGCGAACAGCAGCGTCAGCGGAAGCCGCAGCAGCGCCTGGTGTGGATCGACGCCGACCTGGCGCATCAGGGCCAGCGCGTCGGTATAGGCGCCGAGCAGTATGTGCTGGCCGTTGTCGAGCAGGGTGCGCGACCCGTCGGGCAGGGTGGCCGGCACCGCCCGTGCCCGCCCGCCGAGCGTGCGCGACGCTTCGTAAACACACACCTGGTGACCGGCCGCGGTTGCCGCGACCGCCGCGGCCATTCCGGCCCAGCCGGCGCCGACGACCGCGACCCTCATGCCCGTGGGCTCCGTCGCGCGAGTTGCGGCATCGGCGTCAAAACCGGCCGAGCGCCTGCACGCGCCAGGCCAGCCAGAATTTGCGCAGCGGCGTCAGGCTGATGCGCTGGTTGAGCACCGCGAAGTCCTCGCCTTCTATCTCGCGCAGCAGGCAGCGGTAGATGCTGGCCATCATCAGGCCGGGTTTCTGCGCGCGGCGGTCAGCCTCGGGCAGCAAGGCCAGCGCCTCGTCGTAGAAGCCGTGGGCGCGATCGGCCTGGAATTGCATCAGTGAGCGGAAGCGCGGCGCGAAGTCGCCGCTGTACTGGCGCTTGAGAACCTCGTGCGCCTTGACATCGAAACGCTGCAACTCGCTGACGGGCAGGTAGATGCGCCCGCGCAGAGCGTCTTCGCCGACGTCACGGATGATGTTGGTGAGTTGCAGCGCCAGCCCGAGCTTGTGCGCGTAGGCGGTGGTCTGCTGCTCGGTCTGGCCGAAGATGTTCGCGGCCACCTCGCCGACCACGCCGGCCACCAGGTGGCAGTAACGCTGCAGCCCGGCAAAGTCGAGGTAACGCGTCTGCTCCAGATCCATCTGGCATCCGTCGATGACCGCCAGCAGGTGGTGTTGGCCGATGCGGTAGGCGCTGGCCAACGGCTGCAGCGCCTGCATGACTGGGTGGCTCGGCTGGCCGGCGAACGACTGTGCGACCTCGGTTCGCCACCAGGCGAGTTTGGTGGCGGCGACGCCGGGGTCGACCATGTCGTCGACCACATCGTCGATCTCGCGGCAAAAAGCGTAAAAGGCGGTGATCGCCGCGCGCCGCGGCTTGGGCAGGAACAGGAACGCGTAGTAGAAGCTGCTGCCCGAAGCGACCGCCTTTTGCTGGACGTATTGTTGTGGCGTCATGCTGGCAGTGCAATGCCGCGCCCGTAGTCCAGGCGCCACGCGCGCCACACCAGGATCGGAAGGTCGCGCCCGCCGATCGTGGGGCGGGAGCGCCAGGTGGCATGTCGCATGGCGGCCATTTTTTCAAGAATCCGCAAGCCGCCCTGTATGACCAGCCGCAATTCCCAACCGGCGCGACCGGGTATGCGCTGGGCCAGCGGCGTGCCGCGCAGCATCATGGCGCGCGCGTTGTCGGCGTACGACGCGACCATGCGCGCCGCAGCACCGGAGTCGGAATCGGGCTGGAGGTCGGCATCGGCCACACCATGGCGCGACATCTGTTCCACGCTGGCGTACCAGCGCGCACGCGCGATGTCGCGGCGCAGGTCCTGCCAGAAGTTGATCAGTTGCAGCGCGGTGCAGACCAGGTCGCTCTGGGCTGCCGCCTGCGGATCGTGGATGCCATACAAGTGCAGCAACAGGCGTCCGACCGGATTGGCCGAACGGCGGCAGTAATCGAGCAATTCGGCGTCGGTCTGGTAGCGCCGCGCGGCGGCGGTGAAGACCACGTCCTGCTCGAACGCATCCAGCAGGTCGGCCAGCAGGCCGGTCGGCAACCCGAACTCTGCGATCGCGGCCGCCAGCGGCTCGAACACGGCTGGCCAGCGCCCGCAATGGCCTTGGCCCCGCGCGATGGCCAGAAGGTCGTGCCGGTAGATTGTCAGGTCGTCCAGACGTCGGTCCGCTGGCGCATCACCCTCGTCGGCGATGTCGTCGGCAGTGCGGGCAAACCAGTAGATCGCCGCGATCGGTGCGCGCAGCCGGGGCGGGCAGAGTACCGACGCGACCGGGAAGTTTTCGTAGTGCTCGGAAGGCAGTCGATAGGGTGCTTCGGGGGCTGCTTCGGGGCGGTTCACCGCGGCATTGTCGCTTGACAAACCAAGGTCTTTTGCCTACATTAATGACCAATTAGTCATTAATTATTTCCTTCGCCTTTACGGCGCGAACCGTCATGAATACAACCCCATTTCGCGCGCTCGCCCTGGTGCTGGCGCTGGTGCCGTTTTTATCTTCGTGTTCCAAACCGGCCCCGGCCGAGGAGCCGGTGCGTTCGGTCAAGCTGTTGACGGTGGGCATCGAGCGCATGACCTCGGGTTCCGAATTCGCCGGCGAGGTGCGGGCCCGGGTCGAGTCGCGGCTTGGTTTCCGGGTTGCCGGCAAACTGGTCCGGCGCCAGGTCGAAATCGGCCAGCGCGTGCGGGCCGGGCAGGTGATCGCGCAACTCGATCCGCAGGACTTCAAGCTGGCCGCCGAGGCGATGCGGGCGCAACTGCTGGCGGCAGTCACGAACCGCGACCTGGCGCAAGCCGATTTCAAGCGTTACAAGGACTTGAAGGACCAGAACTTCGTCAGCGGCGCCGAACTCGAGCGCCGCGAAGCGACGGTGAAGGCGGCGAACGCCCAGGTCCAGCAGGTGCAGGCGCAGCTGGCGGCCCAGGGCAACCAGTCGGACTACACCAGCCTGGTCGCCGACTTCGCCGGGCTCGTCACCGCGATCGAGGCCGAGCCGGGACAGGTGGTGCAGGCCGGCGCCACGATCGCGCGGATTGCGCAGGACGGGCCGCGCGACGTCGTGTTTTCCGTGCCCGAGGACCGGTTGAAAGCCATCACCACGGGATCGCAGGTGGCCATCAGGACCTGGTCGCCAGGGCTGGAGCTGGCGGGTGTGGTGCGCGAGATCGCGGCCGCCGCGGATCCGGTGACGCGAACCTTCCAGGTCAAGGTGACGCTCGCGGGGTCGGACCCGCCACCGCTGGGCGCGACGGTGACGGTGGCGCCGGCCGCGCTCTCGACCAAGGGTGTGCAGGTGATCAAGTTGCCCACCAGTGCCCTCAAGCAGGACGGCCGGACGTCCGCCGTCTGGGTGCTGGACCCCGCGAGCATGACGGTGAAGTCGCGGCCGGTGCAGATCGCCGCCGCCGACGGCAACGACGTGGTCGTGTCGGCGGGACTGGTCCCCGGCATGCAGGTGGTCATCGCGGGGGTGCATGTGCTCTCGGCCGGGCAGAAGGTGAGCGTCTACAAAGCGAAGGCTTCGGTGGTGGTGCCGGCCAATCCGCCACCGCAGGACATGGTCGCTGCCACTGCCAAGGGTGGCGTTTCCCAACCCGCTTCCAAGTGAGCGCGCGATGACATCGGCGCCACCCAACAAGGCATTCAACCTGTCGAAATGGGCGCTCGAACATGCGGCCCTGACGCGTTACCTGATGGTGGTGCTGATGGTGCTGGGTTTCGCCGCCTATTTCCAGCTCGGACAGGACGAAGACCCGCCGTTCGCCTTTCGGGTCATGGTGGTGCGTGTTTTCTGGCCCGGTGCGACGGCGCAGCAGATCGCCGAGCAGGTCACCGACAAGATCGAGCGCACATTGCAGGAAGTCCCGGATGCCGACAAGATCCGGAGCTATTCCAAACCGGGCGAGTCGCTGATCTTGTTCCAGCTCAAGGACTCCACCCGCGCATCGGACGTGCCCAACGCCTGGTATACCGTGCGCAAGCGTGTCGGGGACATGACGGGGACGTTGCCGCCGGGCGTGCGCGGGCCGTTTTTCAACGACGACTTCGGCGATGTGTACGGTGTCATCTACGCTCTGGAGGCGGATGGATTTTCGAGCGCCGAGGTCAAGGGGTTTGCAGACGACCTGCGCCAGCAGTTGCTGCGCGTCACCGACGTCAACAAGGTCGAGTTGTTTGGCGTGCAGGAGGAAAAGGTATTCGTCGAGATTTCGCAAAAACGCCTGGCCCAACTCAGGCTGGACATGACCCAGGTGCTGTCACAGCTGAGCCAGCAAAACGCGGTCGAAGGGGCGGGGGTGGTGCAGACGCCGCTCGACACGGTGCAGGTGCGCGTGGCCGGCCAGTTCCAGTCGATCGACCAGTTGCGCGACATGCCGATCCGCGGCAGCTCGGGCAACCAGATGCGGCTGTCGGATATCGCGCAGGTCACACGGGGTTACCTGGACCCGCCGGAGGTGATGGTTCGGCACCAGGGCCGCCAGGTCATCGCGCTGGGTGTGTCGATGGCCAAGGGTGGCGACATCATCGCGCTGGGCAAGTCGCTCAAGGCCGTGACGCAGCGCGTGGACGCCCAGTTGCCGGCCGGGCTCAAGCTGGTGCAACTGCAGGACCAGCCCAAGGCCGTGGCGGACTCGGTCAACGAGTTTGTCGCGGTGCTCATCGAGGCCATCCTGATCGTGCTGGCGGTAAGCTTCGTCAGCCTCGGATTTCACCGCCGCCCGGGCCCGACGCCATGGCACCGGCGGTACTACATCGACATGCGGCCGGGGCTGATCGTGGGGATCACCATACCGCTGGTGCTGGCCGTGACGTTCCTGGGCATGTTGTACTGGGGCATCGGGCTGCACAAGATATCGCTCGGGTCGCTGATCATTTCGCTCGGGCTGCTGGTGGACGACGCCATCATCGCGGTGGAGATGATGGTGCGCAAGATAGAAGAGGGTTACGACAAGGTCCGCGCCGCGACCTTCGCCTACGAGATCACGGCGATGCCGATGCTCACCGGCACCTTGATCACCGCGACCGGTTTCCTGCCGATCGGAATCGCCAGGTCGGTCGTCGGGGAGTACACCTATGCCATCTTTGCGGTGACCGTGCTGGCGCTGGTCATCAGCTGGCTGGTATCGGTGTTTTTCGTTCCTTATGTCGGCACCGTGCTGCTGAAGAAACCGGTGCTTTTGCGCGCGCCGCCGGCGCTTGCTGGCGCACTCGCCACGGCACCGGCGCTGCCGCAACACGCCGCGCCGGAGCAGTTCGAACAGACCGTGCGTACCAGCGTGGTCGCCCACGGCGAGAAGGCATCGGCGCCGCATGAGAGTTTCGACACGCGTTTCTACAACGGGTTCAGGGCGCTGGTGAATTGGTGTGTGCTGCACCGCTGGGTGACGATCGGCCTGACGATCCTGACCTTCGCGCTCGGCGTGGCCGGAATGGGGCGCGTGCAGCAGCAGTTCTTCCCCGATTCGAGTCGTCCCGAAATTCTGCTCGACCTGTGGTTTGCCGAGGGCACTTCGATCGCCGCCAACGAGGCGGTGACGACGCGGATCGAGCGCCGCTTGCTGGACGAGCCCGGCATCGCCAGTGTGAGCACCTGGATCGGCTCGGGCGTGCCGCGCTTCTACCTGCCGATGGACCTGTTGTTCCCCCAGAGCAACGTGTCGCAGTTCATCATCATCCCCAAGGACCTGAAGACCCGGGAGTCGTTCCGGATCAGGTTGCCGGCCTTGATGGCGCAGGAATTTCCGGAGGTTCGCGCGCGTGTCAAACTGCTTCCCAACGGTCCGCCGGTGTCGTATCCGGTGCAGTTCCGTGTCGTCGGCCCTGAGCCGTTCCAGCTGCGCGAGCGTGCCGACGAGGTGAAGGCCGTGCTGCGGGAAAACCGCAACATGCGCGGTGTCAACGACAACTGGAACGAGTCGGTCAAGGTGCTGCGGCTGGAGGTGGACCAGTCCAAGGCGCGCGCGCTGGGGGCTACCAGCCAGGCGATTGCGCAGGCTTCCAAGACCATCCTGTCAGGCACCAAGGTCGGGCAGTACCGCGATGGCGACAAGCTGATCGATATCGTGTTGCGCCAACCACTCGATGAGCGCGGCAGCCTGACCGACGTCGCCAACGCCTACCTGCCGACATCGAGCGGCAGGTCGATCCCGATGACGCAGCTGATCAAGCCGTCGCTCACCTGGGAGCCGGGCGTGTTGTGGCGCGAGAAGCGCGACTACGCGATCACGGTGCAGGGCGACATCGTCGAAGGCCTGCAGGGCGCCACCGTCAGCGCCGAACTGCTGCCGGCGCTCAAGGCGCTGGAGGCAAAGTGGCTCCAGGCCGGGCCAGGCGGATACCGGATCGAAGTCGCCGGCGCGGTCGAGGAGAGCAGCAAGGGCGTGTCGTCGATCGCGGCGGGTTTTCCGATCATGCTGTTCATCACCTTCACGCTGCTGATGCTGCAGTTGCACAGCTTCAGCCGGGCGGTGCTGGCGTTCCTGACCGGATTCATGGGAATCGCGGGCGTGGCCCTGGCACTGCTGGTGTTCGACCGCCCGTTCGGATTCGTGGCGCTGCTGGGAGTGATTGCGTTGATGGGAATGATCCAGCGCAATTCGGTGATCCTGATCGATCAGATCGAGCAGGACCGCGCGGTGGGAATACATCCCTGGGATGCCATCGTGGAGAGCGCCGTGCGCCGCCTGCGACCGATCGTGCTGTCCGCGGCGGCGGCGGTGCTGGCGATGATCCCGTTGTCGCGCTCGGTGTTCTGGGGCCCGATGGCGGTGGCCATCATGGGTGGGCTGATAGTGGCCACCGCGCTGACGCTGCTCGCGCTTCCGGCGATGTACGCCGCGTGGTATCGGGTGCACCGTGGCGCGACGCCAGCAGGTTAAAATGGAAAGCTTAGCGATTTCGCAGGGGTTTGCTGCAGGGCCACCCCTCTTTGTCTTTTTTGCGCGCGGGTGGCGAAATTGGTAGACGCACCAGGTTTAGGTCCTGACGCCAGCAATGGTGTGGGGGTTCGAGTCCCCCCCCGCGCACCACGTTAATTTTGAGATTTTTAAGAATCTGCCGG
>JANMYG010000424.1:0-16785 GCA_031381865.1 Betaproteobacteria bacterium
GATGGACGAATATGGCGCCGCCAGCCAGCAGAAGGCCACGGCAGCGCTGGCGGCGGGATTGTTCGACGCAGAAATAGCCCCGATCACTGTCACCATGGGCGTCGCCGACAAGGTGATGGGACTGACCACCAAGCAGGTCACCGTCAGCAAGGACGAAGGCATCCGCGAAGGCACCACCAAGGAGGGCATCAGCGGCATCAAGCCGGCCATGCCGGGTGGATTGATATCGGCCGGCAACGCAAGCCAGTTCTCCGATGGTGGTGGTGCGGTGGTGGTGATGAACGAAACGCTGGCGGAGAAACGCGGCCTCAAGCCCCTGGGTCGTTTCCTGGGGTTCGCGGTGGCCGGTTGCGAACCCGACGAGATGGGCATCGGCCCGGTGTTCGCCATCCCCAAGGTGCTCAAGCGCCTCGGCCTGTCGGTGAGTGACATCGACCTGTGGGAGCTCAACGAGGCCTTTGCGGTGCAGGTGCTGTATTGCCGCGACAAGCTCGGCATCCCGGCCGACCGCCTCAATGTCAACGGCGGCGCGATAGCAGTCGGCCACCCTTACGGCGTCAGCGGCCAGCGCCTGACCGGGCACGCCCTGATCGAAGGCAAGCGCCGCGGCGCCAAGCGCGTGGTCGTGACCATGTGCATCGGCGGGGGCATGGGTGCAGCCGGTGTCTTCGAGGTGCTCTGAATGCCGCCCGTTCACAAGCCGTTTTGCGGCGCCGTCATGACTGCGCTTCCGGACGGATCGTAATGAGTCTGCGCTCCACGCTTGATTTCCTGCTGTACCAGTGGCTCGACGTGGAGGCGTTGAACCAGCGCGAACGTTTTGCCGACCACTCGCGCGAGACCTTCGACGCCGTGCTCGATACCTGCGAACGCATCGCGCGCGAAAAATACGCGCCCTTCAACCGCCTGGTCGATACGCAGGAGCCCCGCTTCGACGGCGAGCGGGTGATTCTTCCGCAGGCCACGCACGATGCGCATGCGGCCTATGTGGCCTCGGGCATGCTCGGCGCGGCGCAGGATTACGCGCTCGGCGGCATGCAGCTCCCCTACACCGTGAACGCCAGCGCCAACGCCTTTTTCGCGCTCGGGTCGGTCAGCATCGACAGCAACATGCTGACGGTCGGAAATGCGAACCTGCTGCTGGTGCATGGAACACCGATGCAGCAGGCCGTCTTCGCCGCCAACGAATTTTCTGGCCGGTGGGCCGGCACCATGTGCCTGAGCGAGCCGCAGGCCGGCTCCAGCCTGTCGGACATCACCACGCGCGCGGTCGCCGACGGCGACGGCGCGCAGGACGATCCGCTGGGGCCGCGTTACCGCCTGAGCGGCAACAAGATGTGGATCTCTTCGGGCGAGCACGAACTGACCGAGAACATCATCCACCTGGTGCTGGCCAAGATTCCGGGCCCGGATGGCAACCTGATCGCCGGCACCCGGGGCATATCGCTGTTCATCGTGCCCAAGAAACTGGTCGATACGCGCGGCGCGCTGACGGGCGAGCGCAACGACGTGGCGCTGGCGGGGTTGAACCACAAGCTGGGCTGGCGCGGCACCACCAACACCCTGCTCAACTTCGGCGAGGGCAAGTACCCGGTGGCCGGCCGCGCCGGTGCGGTGGGTTACCTGGTGGGTCGTCCCCATGAGGGACTGCGCTGCATGTTCCACATGATGAACGAGGCGCGCATCGGTGTCGGTACCGCGGCCACCATGCTGGGCCTGGCGGGTTACCAGGCGTCGCTCGACTATGCGCGCAACCGGCCCCAGGGGCGCCCGACCGGCCTCGCCGGCAAGGACCCGACGACACCGCAGGTGCGGATCATCGACCATGCGGACATCAAACGCATGCTGCTGGCGCAGAAGGCGTATTGCGAAGGTGCGCTGGCGCTGGAGCTGTACTGCGCCCGCCTGGTCGATGAAGACCATACCGGGCAAGCCGATGCGGCCGCACAGGCGCGCCTGCTGCTCGAAGTGCTGACGCCGATCGCCAAGAGCTGGCCCAGCGAATGGTGCCTGGAGGCGAACTCGCTCGCGATCCAGATCCACGGCGGCTACGGTTACACGCGCGACTTTCCGGTTGAGCAGTACTGGCGCGACAACCGGCTCAACATGATCCACGAGGGCACGCATGGCATCCAGGCCATGGACCTGCTCGGCCGCAAGGTGCGGATCGACAACGGACGGGCGCTCGAACTGCTCTCGGCAAGGATCACGAACACGGCGGCCGGCGCGCTGGCGTTGGCCTCGCTCGCGCCGCACGCACGCGACCTCGAGCGCGCGTGGGCGCATGTCCGCTCCGCCACCGATGCCGCCTGGGCCGGCGGCAAACCGGGCGAGGCACTGGCCAACGCGGTGCCCTACCTGCAGGCATTTGGCCATGTGGTGCTGGCATGGATCTGGCTCGACGTGGCATGCGCGGCGCTCAAGCGCGACCCGGGCGCGGCCCGGCCCGACAGCGTTGGCAAACTCGCCGCGACACGTTATTTCTTCCATTACGAACTGCCGAAAATCGGCGCATGGTTGCGGCCAGTGGAAAACCGCGACATGACCTGCGCGACCCTGTCTGAAGAGGCCTTTTGATGTCTTTTTTCAAGAAATACAACGGAACCACGAACCTGAGGCTGGCCCGCATCGAGACCGCGATCTGGGTCCTGATCTACGGTGGACTGCTGGCTGTGGTTGTGGGCTTTTTCATGGCCCGGCGCCAGGACGGTGGCAGCACTCTCCTGATCGCCGGCGGCGCCGCGCTGGTCATGATCGGAGCCGTCCTGGTCTACGTGCGCTCGCGGCTGCGTGAAGAGCACTGAGCTAGCTGCTCGCCGGCGCGCGCTGGCCATGCCACTTTCCAAGACACCCTGACCGCCTGGAGCACCGAAGATGACACGTACCGTTCAACAACTCTTCGACTTGCGCGGCAAGACCGCGCTGGTGAGCGGCGGCTCGCGCGGGTTGGGCCTGCAGATGGCCCACGCGCTGGGCGAGGCGGGCGCCCGCGTCATGCTGAGTTCGCGCAAGGCGGCCGACCTCGAGGTCGCAGTGGCCGAGCTGCAGGCGGCGGGCATCGACGCGCGCTGGATCGCCGCCGACTGCGCGGTCGAGTCCGACATCCGGCGCCTGGCGGATGAAACGCTGGAACGCATGGGCCCGGTCGATATCCTGGTCAACAACGCCGGTGCAAGCTGGGGCGCCCCGGCCGAAGACCACCCGGTCAGCGCCTGGGACAAGGTGATGAACCTCAACATCCGCGGTTATTTCATCCTGAGCCAGCACATCGCCAAGCGCTGCATGATCGAACGCAGGAGCGGGCGCATCATCAATATCTCGTCGATCACCGGGCTGGGCGGGAACCCGCCCGAGATGCAGATGGTCGCGTACAACACGTCCAAGGGCGCCGTGATCAATTTCACGCGGGCACTGGCGGCGGAATGGGGCAGGTACAACATCACCGTCAACACCATCTGCCCCGGTTTTTTCCCCAGCAAGATGACCATCGGAACACTCAACGCGCTGGGGGCGGACAACC
This sequence comes from Betaproteobacteria bacterium, assembly GCA_031381865.1. Classification (GTDB taxonomy): domain Bacteria; phylum Pseudomonadota; class Gammaproteobacteria; order Burkholderiales; family Burkholderiaceae_C; genus CAISIP01. The sequence goes on from JANMYG010000424.1 coordinate 3,521, forward strand.
TGGCATCCCATGCGCCGCTGCTGCGCCTGGGCGACGACGAGGACCTCAAGGGCATCACGTTGTTGTACGCGTCGGACGCGGGCAAACACATCACGGGGCAGTGGATCGCCGTGGACGGTGGCGTGTCGATAGTGACCGGTGGCTGAGACGGGCGGGCGCATGGACTTCGGCGTCGAGATCCCCTTCGTCCACCATCTCGGCTTCGTGTTGCGCCGTTTCGACAGCGGTGAATCCGAACTGGCGTACGAGACCCGGCCCGAACACCTCAATTCCAACGGCATCACGCACGGTGGCCTCTCCATGACGCTGCTGGACGTGGCGATGGCGGTCGCCGCGCGCAGCGTGCAAAAGGACATGGGTGTGGTCACGATCGAGATGAAGACCAGCTTCATGCATGCAGCCAGGGGCGCGCTCACGGCAAAAGGCCACCTGCTCAAGCGCACCGGCTCGATGGCCTTTGTCGAGGGCAGCATCTGGAACGAACAGGGCCAGTTGTGCGCGCACGCAACCGGCACATTCAAATACGTGCGACGGACCGAGGCGAACAACGGCGGCACCGGGTCTGCCGGCGCCATAACCACCGATTGACCGACTGCCCGGCTGCGCGGGGTCGGCGCGACTTGCGCCCGACGCGCCTGCCGGTTCACAATTCACAACAGGAGAACCTATGCACCCCTATACCGACCTAGTTTTGGCGCCGTGCCATGGCGCGTGTACCGCGCCGGGCCGCCCCCAGGCAAGCTCTCAGCGCAGCGCGCGGCACGAACTTACTTCAGCGGGTGCCTCGCCTGGCCCGGCGCGGCGGGAGGCATGAGCATGCCCGCCAACCGCCAGATCCTGCTCGACAACCGTCCCAGCGGCGAAGCCAGCGAAGCCAATTTCAAGCTGGTCACGGTCCAGACTCCTGCGCTCGAGGAAGGCCAGGTGCTGGTGCGAAACCATTTCCTCAGTCTCGATCCGTACATGCGCGGCCGCATGAACGACGCCAAGAGTTATGCGTTGCCACAACCGCTCGGGCAGGTGATGGGCGGGGGCACGGCAGGAGAAGTGGTCGAGTCGCGGTCGGAGCGTTACCAGGTCGGTGACAAGGTGGTGGGCATGGGCGGCTGGCAGGAGTACTCGGTCATCGATGCCAGCCAAAGCGGCGTCATGCGCAAGGTCGACACCAGCCAGGTGCCGCTCAGCCACTACCTGGGCGCGGTCGGCATGCCCGGCGTCACTGCCTGGTACGGCCTGGTCAAGATCTGCGAACCCAAGGTTGGCGAGACGATGGTGGTCAGCGCTGCCACCGGCGCCGTAGGCAGTGCGTTTGCCGCCTTGTCGAAGGCGCGTGGCTGCCGCACGGTAGGCATCGCGGGCGGCCCGGAGAAATGCAGTTACGCGCAGGACGAACTGGGCTTCGATGCCTGCGTCGACTACAAGCAGCACCAGAACGCCGCATCCCTGTCGAAGGCGCTCAAGGAAGCCTGCCCCAAGGGAATCGACGGTTATTTCGAAAACGTCGGCGGCATGGTGCTCGACGCGGTGCTGCCGCGCATGAACGCCTTCGGCCGCATTGCCGTGTGCGGAATGATTGCGGGCTACGACGGCGCCCCGGTGCCGATGGCTTATCCGCAATTGATCCTGACCAACCGCCTCAAGGTGCAGGGATTTATCGTGGGCGAGCACATGGAAATCTGGCCGGAGGCGTTGAAGGAGCTCGGCGCGCTGGTGGGCAGCGGCGCATTCCGGCCGCGGGAGTCCGTCGCACAGGGCATCGCCGCAGCTCCACAGGCATTTCTCGGACTGCTCAAGGGCAGGAATTTCGGCAAACAGCTGGTCAAGTTGATCTGAGGGCCAGCCACGCAGCGAGGCGGCACCATGTCCATCGTCACCCACGAGGTGTTCAACCAGCCGCGCGCGCTGGTCGACTTCAACCTGTTCACGACCAACCAGGCGATGCGCTGCGCCCTGGACTTCAACGCGCCGTCGCTCGACACGTCTTCATTGAGCGAACTCGGTGCCCGCCTGGGCAGTGCCGAAATGCAGGAGCATGCGCGGCTCGCCAACGTGCACCTGCCCCAGTTGCGCAGCCATGACCGCTTCGGGCACCGCATCGACGAGGTCGAGTTCCATCCCAGCTACCACGTCCTGATGGGCTCGGCCGTCGGTGCCGGCCTGCATGGCGCGCCTTGGTCCGAACACGCGGGCGCAGCTGGCACGCCGCCGGCCGCCCTTGCACGGACGGCGCACCTGGCGCGCGCGGCCGGCTTCATGCTGTTCACGGAGCTCGAACCGTCGACCCTGTGCCCGATTTCCATGACCTATGCAGTCACCCCGGCATTACGCGGCAATGCCGCCGTGTATGCCGACTGGGCTGCGAAGCTTGGCAGCCGCGCCTATGACCCGGCACTCACGCTCTGGAGCAACAAGCCCGGCCTGACCATGGGCATGGGCATGACCGAAAAGCAGGGTGGTTCGGACGTGCGGGCCAACACCACGCTGGCCACGGAAGCCGGCCGCGACCACTGGGGGCAGTGTTACAGCGTCACGGGCCACAAATGGTTCCTGTCGGCGCCGATGTGCGACGCTTTCCTGATCCTGGCGCAGACGCCGCAAGGCCTGTCGTGCCTGTTCCTGCCACGCGTGTTGCCCGACGGCTCCCTGAATGCGATCCGGATCCAGCGCCTCAAGGACAAACTCGGGAACAAGGCCAATGCGAGTTCCGAAGTCGAGTTTGTCGGCGCCAGCGCCTGGCTGGTCGGCGATGCCGGGCGTGGCGTCGCCAGGATCCTCGAAATGGGAACGCTGACGCGGCTCGATTGCGCGCTGGGCACCAGCGGCCTGATGCGCCAGGCCTTGAGCATCGCAATCCACCACACCACGCAACGCCAGGCCTTCGGACGGGCCCTGATCGACCAGCCGCTGATGCGCAATGTGCTGGCCGACCTGGCCCTGGAAAGCGAGGCCGCGTGCGCGCTCGCGCTGCGCCTGGCGCGCACCGTCGACCATGCCGACGATAGCCGCGAGCAGTCGATCGCACGGCTGCTGACACCGGTGTCCAAGTACTGGATCTGCAAGCGTGGCAGCCATTTCGCCCAGGAGGCGATGGAGTGCCTCGGCGGCAATGGTTACGTGGAGGAGGGCGGTGCGGGCACCATGGCCCGGATCTACCGCGAGATGCCGGTCAATTCGATCTGGGAGGGCGCCGGCAACATCATGGCCATCGACCTGTTGCGCTCGTTGCGCAAGTCGGACGCGGCCGCCGCGCTGGCCGATGAGTTGTCGCCAGCCAGAGGCGCGCACCCGGCGCTGGACCGCATCGCCGCATCGCTGCCGCAGCGCGTGGAGGAGATGGCGTCCGAGGTGGAAGCCCGGCGCCTGGCACAGGATCTGGCGCTGGCGGTACAGGCGGCATTGCTGTTCCAGACGGCGCCCGGCGCCGTGTTCAGCGCTTTTTGCGACTCGCGCCTGGACGCCAACTGGGGCCACGCGTTTGGAACTCTGGGCAGCGGCGTCGATTTCGACACGATCCTCGAACGGGCCCGCCCGCACTGACGTTGGCCGCATGATTTCCACAGCGGCAATTCTTTTCGAGGCCTTATGCCAGTTATGCCAGTTATGCCAGAACTGATCCTTCACCACTATCCGGTTTCCCCATTCGCCGAAAAGATCCGGCGGATCCTTGCCTACAAGCGACTGGCCTGGAGGTCGGTCGTAATTCCGCGTGTGATGCCCAAAGCCGACGTGGTGGCGTTGACCGGCGGTTACCGAAAGACGCCGGTGCTGCAGATTGGCGCCGACATTTATTGTGATACCGCGCTGATTTGCGACCTGCTGGAGCATATCCAGCCGGAACCTGCCCTGTATCCGGCACACGAAAAGGGAGTCGCGCGGGTGGTCGCGCAGTGGGCCGACACGACGCTGTTCTGGACCGCCATGGCCCACAACTTCAGCCCCAGGGGCGCCGCCCAGTTCTTCGCCGGTGAACCGCCGGAAACCCCCAGGGCCTTCGCCGAGGACCGCGCCAGGATGCGGCTGGCGATTCCGCGGCTGGCGCCGGGCGATGCGGCGGCGGCTTACAAGTCCTACCTGCGCCGCCTGGCCAACATGCTGCACGAACAGCCGTTTCTTCTGGGCGAACAGGCTTGCGTGGCGGATTTCGCGGCTTACCACCCGTTGTGGTTCACGCGCACCTGCACCAGTGCCATGGCCGGAATCCTCGAGGCCACACCGGCCGTCATCGGCTGGATGGACCGAATGGCAGCGCTTGGTGTTGTCAGCATGACGCCGATGGATTCCGCCACGGCGATCGCCACCGCGGCAGCTGGCGCCGGCGCCAGTTCGGCACCGCTGCCGGCTGCTCCATTTCAGGATGAACACGGCATCGCGCTGGGCACGCAGGTCGTGATCACGAGCGAAAGCTTTGGCCCGGAGCCGACCGCTGGTGAACTGGTGGCGGCCACGCGCATGCATTACACGCTGCGCCGCACCGACGAGCGTGCCGGCACGGTGCACGTGCATTTCCCGCGCATCGGTTATCTGCTGCGGGCCGCCCCCGTTCCATGAGTGGCGCGCACACGGTCCGCTGGACGCTGGCGGACTTCGCTGCGCTGACACCGTACGATCTGTACGACGTTTTGCAGCTTCGCAGCGAGGTGTTCGTGGTGGAACAGGCATGCGCCTTCCAGGACCTCGACGGCGCCGACGCACAGGCGCTGCACCTGCTCGGCCATCTCGGGGGGCAACTGGCAGGCTACGCGCGCTGCTTCGGCCCCGGAGTCAAGTACCGCGAGGCCAGCGTGGGACGGATAGTCACGCGCAGCCGCGTACGAAGCACTGGCCTGGGGCACGACCTAGTCGAGCGCGCCGTCGCTGCCGTCGCCGAGAGGTGGGGACTGCAGGCGATACGCATCGGCGCGCAGGCCAGGCTGAAGGATTTTTACCAGCGCCATGGATTCACGGATGCCGGCGTTCCTTACGTGGAAGACGGCATCGACCATCTGGAGATGTTGTGGCAACCCGCGCAATCGCCTGCGGCAAGTACGCGCGCGAGTGCCGATAACCGGAGACAGGAATGATTGAAGACTTCAAGAACAAGACCGCCGTCCTCACTGGCGCCGGATCGGGCTTCGGGCTCGAATGCGCCAGGATCGGGGCGCGGCTGGGCATGAACCTGGTGCTGGCCGACGTCCAGCAGGATGCGCTGGACCAGGCGGCGGCCGAGCTGCGGGCCAGCGGCGCTCCCGTGCTGGCGTTTCGGCTCGACGTCTCGAAGGCGGCCGAGGTCGAGGCGCTGGGGCAGGCGGTGCAGGCGCGCTTTGGCGTTCCGCACCTGGTATTCAACAATGCCGGCGTCGGCGCCGGCGGGCTGATCTGGGAGACCAGCGTCAAGGATTGGGAATGGGTGCTGGGCGTGAACGTGATGGGGGTGGCCCACGGCGTTCGGGTGTTCACCCCGATGATGCTCGAGGCCGCCCGGCGCGACCCGGCTTACCGAGGGCACATCGTCAACACCGCCAGCATGGCCGGGTTGTTGAACCCGCCCAACATGGGTGTCTACAACGTCAGCAAACACGCCGTCGTGAGCCTGTCCGAGACCTTGTACCAGGACCTGGCGCTGGTGACCGACCAGATCAGCGCCAGTGTGTTGTGTCCCTTTTTTGTGCCCACCGGCATCAACCAGAGCCAACGCAACCGTCCGGCCGACCTGCAGGATGCCGCGGCACAACCGACGCGTAGCCAGCTGATCGGGCAGGCCATGAGCAGCAAGGCCGTCGGTTCGGGCAAGGTGTCGGCCGCGGCTGTGGCGCAACTCGTCTTCGACGCGATCGGGGCCAATCGCTTCTACATCTATAGCCATCCCAAGGCCATCCGGTCGGTTCAGACCCGGCTGGAAGACATCGTGCTGGCGCGCAATCCCACCGATCCGTTTGCCGACAAGCCCGAAATCGGCGCAAACCTGAAGGCCGCCCTGCGTGCGGCGGACAGTTGAAGGTTCGAGGTTTCGCGGCACCCGCCGCCATGGCCGGCCGCGGAGGGCGCCTTGGCAGCCGCGGTTACGGGCCTGCGATGCAGCACGCACTGCGCGTGAATCCCGGGTCGAGCCCCGGATGACAGGTTCTGCGGCGGTCCTGGTCGTGATCTGTGCGTTGCCGCAGCGCCACTGGCGCGCGGGGGTCAGTGCACCTGCCTGGCGCTCATTTGGTCGAACAGGTCGACTTGGGACCGGATGTCCTCGGTCTTGCCAAGGATCTGGATGAAGCGCAGCAGCTGTTCGTCCTCGATGAAACTGGCCGACGACTCTGCCGTGAGCAGCGTTTCAGCGGGCTGCGGGCGCGCAATGACATATCCCTGCACGTAGTCGACTCCGATCTCGGTCAGGGTCTGCACGGTGGCGGTGTCTTCTGCCCACTCGGCGATCGTCTGCATGCCCAGATTGCCGGCCAGGTTGACGATCGCCTCGACGATCGCAACATTTGCCGGATGGCCGTTCATGTTGACGATAAAACTGCCGTCGATCTTGAGCAAGTCGGCCGGCAGTTCCTTCAGGTAGGAAAACGAGGTGTAGCCGGCGCCGAAATCATCCAGCGCGACCTTCGCGCCGTAACTACGCACGGTATCGATGAACTGCCGCGTGTTGTTGAGGTCGTGCAGGGCGACACTCTCCGTGATCTCGATGCACAGGTGCCGGGCAATCTCCCGGTTGGCCGACAGCATCGTGAATACGTCCTGCATGAACTTTTCGTCGTTGAGCGATGCGCCGCTCAGATTCATGCAGACAAACCGGGTGTTGGTCAAACGCCTCTGGTGGGTGGTCAGCCAGGCCAGCGTTGTCGACAACACCCAGCGATCGATGATTCCCATTCGCCCGCAAGTCTCGGCGGCGGCAATCAGGCGGTCTGTCGGCACCAGACTGCCCTCGGAGTTGCGCATGCGCAACAGGACCTCGAAGTTGAGCGATTTGTGCGGCGCCTTGAGCGACATGATCGGCTGCATCACCAGAAATAGGCCGTCCGTGGCGGTGCTGGTCGACAGCACCTCGACCAGCCGCAGTTCGGCTTCGTGCTGCTGGAACGCCGGAGCATCGTGGTCATACACCACCAGCCCGTCATGGTGGCCGCGCTTGGCCTCGCGGCACGCCCGGTCAGCCGTCGACAGTGCATCCTTGATGGACGTACCCGCGCGCACTTCAATTAACCCGATCGACCCGCGCACATGGAACGCCTTCTCGCCCACCCGGAACAGGGAACTGCCGATGCTGCGCACGATACCCTGGCACACCAGCGAGGCGAGCGGCATCTTCGTGTCTGGCAAGACGATGACGAATTCGTCGCCCCCCACACGGCCGATCTGAATGCCGCCCGAGACCATGTCGGTGACGCGTTTGCAAACCTGCTGCAGGACCTCGTCGCCGGCGCTGTGCCCGTACAGGTCGTTGATGAGCTTGAATCGGTCGAGGTCAAGGTAGGCCAGCGCCAGCGGCTTGCCTTTGGCGGCCAGGGCACCGGCGGCCACGAACGCGTTCTCTATGCCACGGCGGTTGAGCACCTTGGTCAACGGGTCGTTGTAGGCCAGGAAGTTCAGGTCTTCCGTGGCGCGCGATTTTTCCGTGACATCCTGCAGCGAGCCTTCGATCCTGTCATTGGCAAGCGTGGCCTGGACCAGGAACCGGCGCGGCTCGCTGTCGTCGCGTGGCCTCTTTCCGGTGATTTCCAGTTCGCGGCCAGCGCGGGTGTGCACGAAATGGTGCAGCTGCGTCCAGGCCCCCTGTTCGAAATACTGCTGCCATGAATTCGCGCCGCCCGACAACACCTTGGCGCCGAGCATCGCCAACAAGGCGGGGTTGGCACTCAGGAATCGTCCCTGTTGGTCGAGCGTGAACAGCCCGATCGGCATGGCGTTGAAGTTGTGCTCGAGCTCCGCCTGCACTTGCAGCCGCTGCTCGTGTTCCTGGCGCATTTCCTCCGCGATCGCCAGCGCCGCAAGCAGGCTCGATGACAACGCGACCGTCACAAAATTGGCGGCGCCCACGAACTCCTGGATGCCCGATGCGGCAGCGACAATTTCGGACAGGCCAGACAGAAACGTCACACCGAGCGAGGCGCCGTACCACATCGCCACGCGCGAGCGCGTACGCAGCAGGATGCTGCCCAGGCTGAAAATCATCAGCACCAGCCCGACGCTGGTCACGAGCCACATCACCGGCAGCCAGAGTCTGTAGGGCAGGAAGAACGACACCACCAGGAACGGCAGGCAAAGCCATTGCGAGATCGTCAGCGGCAACTTGTAACGCGTCTTCTCCAGGTCATCCCGGAACAGGGCCCGGTACAAGGTGAGTGTCAACAGCGCGTAGACGGCGACGGTGACGGAACGTCCCTGGGTCAGCCATTCGGCGGGCACGAGATGCCCCAGCCACTGGATGTCCCAACCAGCGGATATCGCGCCCATGCGCAGGGTGACCACCAGCCACGCCGCAAACAGCACGTAGAGAATCTGCCGGTTTATCAGGGCCGTCATCAGCACGAACACGGCCAGAACGATCAGTCCACCGTCGAGCAGACCCGACTTGCGATGAAACTCGTGCACCGAGCGGCTCAGGTCTTCGGCCGACCACGACGCGGCCGTCAACCGGGCCGGGCCGACAAAGGAGGCCCGGCATATCACGGCCATGCCAGCACGATCGAGCCGCAGCGCGAATCCCGCCTTCAGTGGCCCCAGAGGTCCGGGCACACTGCCGCGCGACGACTCGCCCAATGGCTGCAAAGTGGCATGGTCCCAGCAGGCAATGTCGACCGCGTGGCGCGACGGGAACTCGATGACTGGCTCCCCGTCAACCTGGTTCGGCGCGGCGAAGGCGAACCAGACCGGCGCCTCCGAGCGTTTGGTGTCAAAGTGGGATACGGGGCGTGCCGAGTCGAGCCTGGATCGAGCCTGGGCAGGCGCCAGCGGCGCACCGGTTTCCCCAAAAACCTGAAGTTCCAGCCGCTTGCCGCCCGCGACCGCGTACTGGTCATCCCATAACACCAATGCCGCCAGGGAAACCATGCCGATGGCAATCGGCACCAGATAGATCGAAAGGACCCACGACAACCGCTCGAGGGCCGAGCGAATGCGCTTGACTACCGGTCCATTCCAAAACATTACCCGCTGTGACATGCGTCCTTGCCAACATTGGAACAGTTCCAACGGTGGCGCAAGTCTACGCAGGCAGGGTCTTTAGTCAACCCGTTCAACATGCATGCGGCGATCTGCCCACACCAGCCAGAACCAACTGTTGTATGGATCAGACAGGTCGGCGACCCAGCGGCTGCGACAACCTGACCGGCGCCGCATCGGGGAACAAGCCGCCCCACTGCATTTCCGGCGGAACCTGAAGAACGATGTCCGGGTGGCGTGTGTAGCTGAAGAAATTGAGCAGCGGATGGCTGGCGTCGGTCCAGCGCTGGTGTCCGGTGTCGATCTCGAATCCCAGCACCCGATGCGGAATGTTGTTGCCGTGGCGCATCGGAATGAATCCCTGTTCCGGATACAGGTCCTCGAACAGCAACTGGTCGTATTGCCGGTCGAGCGGCGCACGGGCAGCGACGATCGCCCACTCGATGCCATCGAGTTCGCAATACTGGAATGCGGCCTTGATAAGAACGATCTTCACCAGGCGCCCGATGGTCCCGCCAACTATCCCCAGTCGACTGACCTCGGCCAGCGGCCGGTCCCGCAACCAGAGCGGGAACGTCACCGACTGCTCGACCTTCAGCGGCATATGCGCATTGCTCTGGATGCGCAAGGTGCCAAGCGCGCTACCGTCGAGTTTGGACTCGGCCAGCAACACCACCACGCCGGGCTCGGCGTCGATGGATTCGGGCGCGCGCAGCTTTTCGGCGAACTCCGGCATGTGCCGCGCGTAGGCGGCGTGCCGCACGCTGACAGCCTTGGCCAGGTCCTCGTCGCTACGCACCACGCGCACCGTGAACGCAAGGCGCTCCTCGGTCATGGTCGGTTCTTTGGTGATGGCGGATGGCTGTGAGGCGCCAAGCGATTGAAAGTGCATGGGTGGGCGGGTGACGCTGGCGGTTGAGTTCACGATGGTTTCCTTATTCGAATTGACTGGAGCAACAAGACGGGCTCGCAACGCCCTTGAAACCAACTTTAGTGCGCGACCGTTGAAAATTTAAGTCGCCGTTTGACTAGACCGCCTGTAGGAATTCGCCCTACAAGGGTTTTCGCCGCTGGCGCGGCGCATGCGCCACACCGTCAAGCCAGCCTGTGATGGTTCAGCGCCGGACCAGCGGATTTGTTGCGACGCCACCCCGGTTGCCGATCTCGACCGAGCCATAACGCGAGGAAAAACATTCCGGCAACGGCCGGTCGCCGGGAACGGCAAGCCACAAGCGCAGCAAGTGGCGCTTGCGGTGCTGCTCGGGCCAGTCCGTGAACGCGGTGCGATCGTGCAGCAGGGCATGGTTGTAGACAAACTGCATGTCGCCCGGCTCCAGGCGCATGGAAAAGTTGAGTTCCGGGCTGTTGGCCAACTGGTCGAAGCGGTCCAGCGCCTCGACGTGCGACGCGCCGAGCCGCGGTGCGTCGGGGAATCGTTGCGCCGAGTCGATGTACTGGCGCTGGTAGATCGCCGTCAGGAATCCGGCGTGGTAGTTGAACACCGGTATCAGGAAGAACGGGGCCTGACCGGGGCGCATTTCGCCGCGCCGGTCGGTTGCCATTGGCTGCAGCAGCAGCGCCAGCAGTTCGGGCCAACGCCGGTGCAACTCGTTGAACACGGTCGAAGATCCCACCAGCAGCGAATCACCACCGGACATGGCGTTTTGCACGCACAGCAGGCCCACGACGTCGGCCGAGTCGGTATGGAACGTCTGGCGTTCGCTGGTCTGGTACACGCGCACATTCGGGTCCTGGCTGCTCAGACCCAGGTCGCGCACATGCCCGAGCAACTGTCCGTGCGCGTCTTGCGACCGTGCCGAGCCGATGTGGCAGCCCAGCCCGCGGAAGATCACCGCGATCTCCCGCTCGTTGTAACGCTCCACGGGCAAGCCGCGCAACACGGCGAAGCCCCGGCCGTGCAGCAATTCGCCGCGCAAGGACAGCAATTTGCGCCCCAGGGTCGGAAGTGCGAATTGCCCGGCCGTGAGGGCCGCCAGATCACGATGCGGGTCGACCCAGGCCTGCGCGGCGTGTTCGAGTTCGTCGATGTCGGTCGGTGTCAGGCGCCCCAGCCATTGGTGTTGCATCCGGGCCATGGCCGGGCCATACCAGGCGGCAGGGTGCCTCTGGATCGGGGGCAGCCGGTGGGCAGTTTGCATGGTGGGTACGCGGCGCAGCACTGTGGCAGCGCGAGTGGCGGCCGGCGATGCGCCGGGTCGGAAGGCCGGATGTTAACAACCCGCAGACACTGCCTGGAGCGTGCGGCCATTGCGGCTGTCGAACACCACCAGGTTGATCTGGCGCGGATGCCCCGCCGTGGGCGGTACCGATCGCAGCACCAGCCGTTGCGGCGCCGAAACGTCGCGCCGGTAGTCGCCTGCCGCAATGTATTGGCGCACGACGTAATCATGCTGCAGGAATTCGCCCGCGTTTTCGCCGGCCTTCACGCGCGAGCTGTGGCCATGCTCGGTCACGGTCCAGTACGCGCCCCACGACGCGGGAGCGCTGTCACGCGTGCTGACCAGCGCCTCGAACTGGTCGTCACCGAGCTGTTTCAGGCTGATGCTGGTGTTCGCCGGCTCCGTGCCGATCGGCAAGCTGGCGCCGGCCTGATTCCAGTCGCGCCAGTCCCGCCCGTTGAGCACCGCCTGGGGCGTATAGATCGAACGCTGGTTGTTCCAGCTGGCAACCTGCCGCTGGCGCGTTGTGTGCGCGGGGTTGGCGAAGCGGTCGACCCAACCGATGTAGTCCCAATAACCGACGTGGAACGCCTGGATGACGGCTGGCGCCCGACCCGTTGCGGTGGCTTTGAGCGCCGAGATCCAGCGGTCAGCGGGCGGGCACGAACTGCAGCCTTCGGATGTGTAGAGCTCGATCACCGGGGTCACCGTCGCACCGGACTGGGCCGTGCAGGCACCCTGCGCGGCGATAGTGGCCGAAGCGAAGCCGAACAACACACCAAGGAGGGCGCTCCGGATGCCGCAGCAGATCATGTTCATGCTCCTGGTTTGATGGGATTGCTAGCACACGGGCAGGGGGTCGATCGGCCAGCCGGCTGTGGCACACTCGCGGCCTTCGCCGCCCCGACCATTGGTCGGCAAGGCGAAAAAAATCTTACCGGATTGAAACCAGAATATGCAATCCATCACGCAGCGCATCGCGGCAGAACTGGGCGTACGTGAAGCCCAGATCCAGGCCGCAGTTGCATTGCTCGACGGCGGTGCGACCGTGCCATTTGTCGCGCGTTACCGCAAGGAAGCCACCGGTGGCCTGGACGATATCGCGCTGCGCGCGTTGGACACGCGGCTGGTCTACCTGCGCGAACTGGAACAACGGCGCCTGGCCGTGATCGAGGCGATAGAACACCAAGGCCAGTTGTCGCTGGCATTGCGCCAGGCCCTGGTGGATGCCGCCACCAAGCAGGACCTGGAAGACCTGTACCTTCCATTCAGGCGGAAGCGGCGCACAAAAGGCGAGTTGGCCCGCGAGGCGGGGCTGGAACCATTGGCCGACCTGCTGCTTGCGGATCCGTGCCGCGTCCCGATCGACGAGGCGCAGGCATTCCTGGTGGCGCCGGCGAGCCCGAGCGCGGCGGCCGACAAGCGGCCGGACTTTTCCACCGCGCATGCCGTTCTCGATGGCGTGCGCGACATATTGAGTGAGCGCTGGGCCGCGCAAAGCGTGCTGGTTCAAGGGCTGCGTGACTGGTTGTGGGCGAGCGGCCAGCTCAAGAGCCGGCTGCGAACCGGCAAGGACGAGAACCAGAGCGACATCGCAAAGTTCAGAAATGCGTGGCGTGGACCTGGCGCGTCAAACTCAGCCTGTCGACCGAACGGGACCTGTTTGCGCGTTTGCGCGAAGCCGCGGAGGCGGTGGCGATCAAGGTGTTTGCCGACAACCTGCGCGACCTGTTGCTGGCCGCCCCGGCGGGGCCACGCGTGGTCATGGGCCTGGATCCGGGCATTCGCACCGGGGTCAAGGTGGCGGTCGTGGACCCCACCGGAAAACTGCTCGCCACCGCGACCGTGTTCCCGCATGAACCACGCAAGGATTGGGACGGCGCGCTGGTCGTGCTGGCCAGGCTCTGCCGCGATCACGGTGTCGAATTGATCGCCATCGGCAATGGC
>JANMYG010000425.1:0-9135 GCA_031381865.1 Betaproteobacteria bacterium
AAGACGAAGTTGATGATGCCCCAGGACGGGTTGTAGAGCAGTTGCCAGAACAGGCCCACCACGGCCATGCACATCATCATCGGCAGCATCAGCAGCGTGGTCAGCAACCCCTTGGCGGGTATCGCGCGGTTGAGCAGCAGCGCGGCGCCGAAGCCCACGATGACCTGCCCTGCCACCGACATGATCACGTATTTCGCCGTCAGCGTGAAGTTGGCCCAGACGTATTCGTCCGCCAGCAGTTCCCGGTAGTTCTGCAAGCCGACGAAGTTGACCGGGTCGTTGACCGAGGCACGGTAATCGGTGAAGGAATAACCGAGCGAATACAGCAGCGGGAAGATGTTGAAGACGATCAGGAAGACGATCGTCGGGATGATGAACCAGTTGCGGATCGCCAGGTCGCTCAGGCCGGGGCGTGGCACCACCGGTCCCGCACCACCCTGTGCTGGTTGTGTCATGGGAGAACCCGTTCGAGGAAGGGCCGGCTGAAGGGCGGCTGTGCCCCCCATCCGGCAGCGGTGACGAGCGGCCTACTTGACGCGGCCGTACTTCTTGAACGTGGCTTCCCAGTCTTTCGCCAGGCCGTTCTGCGCCTCCTGCGCGGTGCCCTTGCCACCGACGACAAAGGGGTGCCAGCGCTTGTTGGCGGCCGTCAGCAGCTCGGCGTATTCAGGCACCGCCCAGAAGTCCTTGACCATGAACATCGACTGGTAGAAGGCTTCGTTGTAGGGCGTGGCCTTGCGGAACTCGTCGGACTTCAGGATCGCCGCATTGCAGGTATAACCGCCCAGCTGCGCCCATTTCTTCTGCACGTCCTCGCGGATGAACCACTCCAGGAACTTCATCGACGCGTCCTTGTTCTTCGAGTACGAGACCACCGAGATCCCTTGGCCGCCGAGCGCCGCGAACTGCTTGCCGCCGGGGCCCTTGGGCATCGCGAAATAACCGGTCTGCTTGGCGAACTTGTTGGTGGCGGGGTTCGCCAGCGCCGGGAAAAACGCGAAGTAGTTCATGCTCATCGCCACCAGCCCCTCGGTCATGGCCTGGTTGGCCTCCTGGAAGAAGGTCTTGCCCCAGTCGGGTGGCGTGTAACCGTACAGCTTCTTGTAGAAATTGAGCGCTTCGATCGACTCCTTGGAATTGATCATGCCCTGCACCTTGTAGCTCGAGAAGTCGCCCAGGTCGGCGCCAAAGCTGAAGATCACGTTCTCCACGCCCATCACCAGCGCGTCGTAGCCGTTGTCGGTGTAGATCGTCAGGCCGTAGCGCTTTTCCTTCGGCCGGTGGAAGAACTCGGCAATGTCGCCCAGTTCCTTCCAGGTCTTGGGCACTGCCAGGTCGTATTTGTACTTGGCCTTGAAGGCCGCCATTTCCTTGGGGTCTTCGAACCAGTCCTTGCGGTAGGCGAATCCGTTGGCGTCGCCCTCGAGCGGCACGGCCCAGTACTTGCCGCTGTTGCCGGGGTATTCGGCATAACCCTTGACAGTCGCCGGCGCCATCACCTCGGTGAGTTTGTTCTTCTTGAAGAAGTCGCTCAGGTCGACGTAATGGCCGCCGGTGGAGCCGGCGCCGATCCACTGCGAGTCACCGACCACCATGTCGTAGGCCGAGCCCTTGGCGGTGAATTCCTTGAACGCCTTGTTCTGGAAATCGGGCCACGGCGTGGTCTCGACCACCACCTTGACACCGGCCGCCTTTTCGTAGTCCTTGACCAGTTCCTGCAGGTAGTTGGCCGGGTCCCACTGGGCCCACAGGATCGTCAGTTTCTGCTGCGCGTAGCCGAGTTGCGCAGCACCCAGCAGCGCCGCAACCGCGACCACCTTGGATAGTTTTGAAAGATTGAGCATGCTTGTATCTCCAGTCTCCATCGTGCGCGGCAAGGCCGCTTGTTGATCGGTCGCGGCCCGGCCGCCTGGCGTGGTTGTCGACCCCCATCTGGTCAGACCAGCGCAGTTTAGGAGCATTGAAAACCGGTGTCAACTGGTCTGACCAGATATTGACGCAGATTTTTTTCCTTCGCATAATCAGGCGCCCGACGACCACCACCGACACCGGAGACGCGCATGAAAACGATCAAGGGGCCCGCCATTTTCCTGGCCCAGTTCGCGGGCGATGCCGCCCCCTTCAACAACCTCGATGCGATCGCGCAATGGGCGGCCGGCCTGGGCTACAAGGGCATCCAGATGCCGAGCTGGGATGGCCGCCTGTTCGACCTGAAGCAGGCGGCGCAGAGCCGCGGCTACTGCGACGAGATCAAGGGAACACTGGCGCGCCACGGGCTCGAGATCACCGAGTTGTCGACCCACCTGCAGGGCCAGCTGGTCGCGGTGCATCCGGCCTACGATGCCGGTTTCGACGGTTTTGCGGCGCCCGAGGTGCGCGGCGACCCGGTGCGGCGACAGCAGTGGGCGGTGGAACAGATGCTGTTGGCGGCCAGGGCGTCCAGCCATCTCGGGCTGACGGCGCACGCCACGTTCTCGGGCGCGCTCGCCTGGCCATACATGTACTCCTGGCCGCCGCGCCCTGCCGGTCTGGTCGAAGAGGCGTTCGACGAGCTCGCGCGGCGCTGGCGGCCGATTCTCGACGCCTTCGATGGCGCCGGGGTCGACGTCTGTTACGAGATCCATCCAGGCGAGGACCTGCACGATGGCGAGAGCTACGAGATGTTCCTGGAGCGTGTGGGAGGCCACAAGCGCGCCTGCCTGCTCTACGACCCGAGCCACTTCGTGCTGCAGCAACTCAACTACCTCGACTACATCGACTATTACCACGACCGCATCAAGATCTTTCACGTGAAGGACGCCGAGTTCAACCCCACCGGCCGGCAGGGCGTCTACGGCGGATTCCAGCCCTGGATCAAGCGCGCCGGGCGCTTTCGTTCGCTCGGCGACGGCCAGGTGGACTTCGCGGCGATCTTCTCGAAGATGGCGGCCTACGATTTCCCGGGCTGGGCGGTGCTGGAGTGGGAATGCTGCATCAAACACCCCGAAGACGGGGCGCGCGATGGCGCGGTCTTCATACGCGACCACATCATCCGGGTCGCCGACCGCGCCTTCGACGACTTCGCGGGCGGCGGCGTCGACCAGGCGGCCAACCGCAAGATGCTGGGACTGGGCTGAGGAGGCGCGGCCATGGCGATCGAGTCAAGCAAGGCCGGGTCCGTCCCGCGCCGCATCCGGCTGGGCATGGTCGGCGGCGGGCAAGGCGCCTTCATCGGCGGGGTCCACCGCATCGCGGCGCGCATCGACGACCGCTACGAACTGGTGGCGGGTGCGTTGTCGTCCGACCCGCATCGCGCCAGCGCCAGCGCGGCCGAGCTGCACATCGAACCGCAGCGCAGTTATTCCGACTTCCGGCTGATGGCCCAGGCCGAGGCGGCACGCCAGGACGGCATCGACGTGGTGTCCATCGTCACGCCCAACCACCTGCACGCCGGCATCGCCACGACCTTCCTGGACGCCGGAATCCACGTGGTCTGCGACAAGCCGCTGACCACCACGCTGGCCGACGCCATGGCGCTGGTGCAGCGCGTGCGCCAGAGCAAATGCCTGTTCGCGCTGACCCACAACTACAGCGGTTATCCGATGGTGCGCCAAGCGCGCGAAATGGTCGCCGCGGGTGAACTGGGCGAAATTCGTGTGCTGCAGGCCGAGTACCCGCAGGACTGGCTCAGCACCAGCCTCGAATCCACCGGGCAGAAACAGGCGTCCTGGCGCGTCGACCCGGCGCGGGCCGGGGCCGGCGGCTCGCTGGGCGACATCGGCAGCCACGCGGAGCACCTGGCGCGTTTCATTTCCGGCCTCGAGCTGTCCGAAGTCAGCGCCGACCTGTCCACCTTCGTGGCCGGGCGCCGGCTGGACGACAACGCCCATGTGCTGCTGCGTTATGCCGGCGGCGCGCGCGGCATGTTGTGGTCCAGCCAGGTGGCACCGGGCAATGAGAACAGCCTGCGCGTGCGTGTGTACGGCAGCCGGGCCGGCCTGGAGTTCCACCAGGAAAACCCGAACCAGCTCTGGTTCACGCCGCTGGGACAACCCCCGCGCCTGATCACGCGTGGCGGCAGCGGCAGCGGCGTCGCCGCGGGGCACGCCACGCGCATTCCTTCGGGGCATCCCGAAGGTTACCTGGAAGGTTTCGCCCAGCTCTACCGCGACGTGGCCGAGCAGTTGCATGCGCGCTGGGAAGGCCGCACGCCAGACCCGCTGGCCTGCACCGTGCCGACGGTGGAAGACGGCGCGCGCGGCATGAAATTCATCGAGGCGGTGGTAGAGTCAAGCCAAGCCAATGGCCGCTGGACCGACGCGCGTTTGACGCTGTAACAAGGCCTGTCACGCTGCGTCACGAAAGCTGCCATGGTCGAGTTCAGCGGCCGTCATTGCGGGCCAGCCCGCAATCCGTGGATCCCGCGGCAATCCCGGGATGAGAATTGCCGCTGCGGTGCCGGTCGTCACTTGCTGAAGAATCAACAACATGGATCTCGGAATCGATATCGGCACGTCCGAGGTCAAGGTCGTCCTGGTGGATGCAGCGCAACGCGTCATCGGCCAATCCAGCAGCCCCGTGCCGATCTCGCGCCCGCAACCGTTGTGGTCGGAGCAGGACCCGAAGCACTGGTGGAGCGCCACCGTGGCGGCGCTTGCGGAAATCCGCTCCGCCCATCCAGCCGAGTACGCGGCCGTGCGCGGACTCGGCCTGTCGGGCCAGATGCACGGCGCGACCCTGCTCGACGCGCGCGACCGGGTTTTGCGGCCGGCCATCCTGTGGAACGATGGCCGCAGCCATGCGCAATGCGCCGAACTCGAGCAGCGCGCGCCCGATAGCAGGAAGATCACCGGCAACATCGCGATGCCGGGGTTCACGGCGCCCAAGTTGCTGTGGGTCGAACAACACGAGCCGGCCGTGTTCCGGCAGGTGGCACGCGTGCTGCTGCCCAAGGACTACGTCCGGCTGCTGCTGACCGGTGAGGCGGTGTCGGACATGTCCGATTCCGCAGGCACCTTGTGGCTCGACGTGGGCCGGCGCGCCTGGTCGGACACCATGCTCGAGGCCACGCACCTTCGAAGCACCCACATGCCGCGCCTGGTGGAAGGCAGCCAGGCCAGCGGCAGCGTGTTGCCGGCCATGACCGCGCACCTTGGCCTGCCACCAAACGTGGTCGTGGCGGGGGGCGCGGGCGACAACGCGGCCAGCGCCGCCGGCATCGGCGTCGCGTCTGCGGGGACGGCCTTTCTTTCGCTCGGAACCTCGGGTGTGTACTTCGTCGCCAATGCCGCCTTCTCGCCCAATCCGCAGCGCGCCGTACACGCCTTCTGCCATGCGTTCCCGAACACGTGGCACCAGATGACGGGGAGGTTGTCGGCCGCCAGTTGCCTGCGCTGGCTTTGCAGCATCACCCATGCCGCGAATGAAGCCCAGCTGGTGGCCGAGGCCGAGGCCGTGCCGCCCGGTGCGCCGCTGCCCGTTTTCCTGCCTTATCTCTCGGGTGAACGCACGCCGCACAACAACCCGCATGCCTGTGGCGTGTTCTTCGGCCTGGCCCACGAGACCACGCGTGGCCACCTGGCGCGTGCGGTGCTCGAAGGTGTTGCGTTCGCGTTCCTCGACGGGCAGCAGGCGCTGCAGGGTGGCGGCGCGCGCATCGACACCGTGACCCTGGTGGGCGGCGGCTCGCGCAGCGCGCTGTGGGCGCAGATCCTGGCCGACACGCTGGGCCGCGCGCTGGATCGCCGCAGTGGCGCCGATGTGGGCGCCGCGCTCGGCGCCGCGCGCCTGGCGCGCCTCGCGCGCACGCAGGAACCGGTCGCGTCGGTGTGTGTGCCGCCGCCGGTCACCGACCGCTTTGCACCCGACGCGCAACGTGGCGAAACACTCACGCGGCGCCACCGGCAATTCCAGCATCTGTATGCGGCGCTCCAATCCGACATGCACCCCCCCACCGACCAGGAGTAACCATGGCCACCATCTTCGGCGACATCGCCCCGATCCGTTTCGAGGGCCCGGCGTCGACCAATAGCCTCGCCTTTCACCACTACGACCCTGACCGCATGGTGCTGGGAAAACGCATGCAGGACCAGCTGCGTTTTGCGGTCTGTTACTGGCACAGCTTTGCCTGGAACGGCTTCGATGTGTTCGGTTACGACGGCAGTTTCAAGCGGCCCTGGCACCTGATGGGCGACCCCTGGGAGGCCGCCCTCGCCAAGGCCGATGCGGCGTTCAACTTCTTCGCCCGGCTTGGCGCACCGTTCTATTGTTTCCACGACCGCGACGTGGCGCCCGAAGGCGCAACGCCGCGCGAGTCGGTGGAACTTTTCAAGCGCATGGTCGACATCCTTGCGCGCAAGCAGCAGGACACCGGCATGCAGCTGTTGTGGGGAACCGCCAACCTGTTCAGCCACCGGCGTTTCATCGCCGGCGCCGCAACCAATCCGAACCCCGAAGTATTCGCACTCGCCGCGCTGCAGGTCAAGGAAGCCATGGAAGCCACGCTGCGGCTCGGAGGCCAGAACTATGTGTTGTGGGGCGGCCGCGAAGGCTACGAGACGCTGCTCAACACCGACATGAAGCAGGAACTGGCCCAGCTTGGGCGATTCATGCAGATGGTGGTGGAACACAAACACAAGATCGGGTTCAAGGGCGCGATCCTGATCGAACCCAAGCCACGCGAACCGACCAAGCACCAGTACGACTTCGACGTGGCCACGGTGTTCGGCTTCCTGCAGAAGAACGGGCTGGAGAAGGAGATCAAGGTCAACATCGAGGCCAACCATGCCACGCTGGCCGGCCACAGCTTCGAGCACGAAATCGCCACCGCGCAAGCGCTCGGCATCTTCGGCTCGATCGACATGAACCGCGGCGACATGCAGTGCGGATGGGATACCGACCAGTTCCCGAACAACCTCGGCGAAATGGCGCTCGCCATGTACACCATCCTGCAGGGCGGCGGCTTCACCACCGGCGGCATGAATTTCGACGCCAAGGTGCGCCGCCCGTCCATCGACGCCGCCGACATGTTCCATGGCCACGTCGGCGCAATGGACCTGTGTGCACGGGCGCTGCTGGTCGCGGAAAAGATGGTCCAGGACGGCGGCCACGCGCAGTTCATAAGCCAACGCTACGAAGGCTGGCGCGGCGCGGTGGGCCGCCAGTTGCTCGCCGGTGACCTGGGCGCCGCCGCGGCGCATGCACTGCAACGCAATGTCGACGAGCCCCCGGTATCGGGCCGGCAGGAGTGGCTGGAGAACTGGTTCAACCGCCTTGGCGGCTGACGGCCGCGCTGATTGCCCGAGAACACTACATGCCACGCTTCGAACGCCAGGCGCTGATGCGCAAATTCAATGCCATGGTGACCAACCGGCAGCCGATCATCGGTGGCGGCGCGGGCACCGGCATTTCGGCCAAATGCGAAGAGGCGGCCGGCATCGACCTGATCGTGATCTACAACTCGGGGCGTTACCGCATGGCCGGGCGCGCCTCGTCGGCCGGGCTGCTGGCCTACGGCAACGCCAACGACATCGTGGTCGAGATGGCGGGCGAGGTGTTGCCGATCGTCAGGCACACACCCGTGATCGCGGGCGTCAACGGCACCGACCCGTTCGTCATCATGCCGGTGTTCCTGCAGAAGCTCAAAGACCTGGGTTTCTCGGGGGTGCAGAATTTCCCGACCGTCGGCATCATCGACGGCAGCTTTCGCCAGAGCCTGGAAGAGACCGGCATCAACTTCTCGACCGAGATCGACATGATCCGCGAGGCACACGCGCTGGACCTGCTGACCACACCGTACGTGTTCAGTGCCGACGAGGCGGTGGAAATGACCAGGGCCGGGGCCGACTTCATCGTGCCGCACATGGGTGTGACGACCGGAGGCACCATCGGCGCGACGTCGTCGAAGACACTCGCGCAATCGGTGCAGCTGATCGACGAATGGGCCGAGGCCGCGCGCCGCGTGCGCAAGGACGTGATAGTCATCGCACACGGCGGCCCGATCTCGATGCCCGACGATGTGCGTTACGTGCTGCAGCACAGCACCCACTGCAACGGCTTTTACGGCGCCAGCAGCATGGAGCGGTTGCCAACCGAAGTGGCGATCAAGGCCCATGTCGAGTTGTACAAGCGCGTGACGTTCTAACGCTGCGGCTCGCGATGGACGGCGCCACCCCAGCCCGCGCGGCCTACGTCGTCGGCAGCTTCGACACCAAGGCCGAGGAACTGCTGTTCCTGCGCGACCAGATCCGGGCGCAGGGCGTGCGTGTGCTCACGGTGGATGTGTCGACCTCGTCCGACCAGGCCCGTGGCGCCGATATCGGCGCGGCCGAGGTGGCCCGGCACGTCGCGACGCAGGTATTCACCGGCGAGCGCGCCAGCGCGGTGTCGGCGATGGCGCAGGCCCTGACGCACTTCCTGCTGGCGCAAGACGACCTGGGCGGCGTCATCGGCGCCGGCGGCTCCGGGGCCGCCGCGCTGGTGGGCCCGGCCATGCGCGCGCTGCCGGTCGGGTTGCCGAAGCTGCTGGTGTGCACATTGGCCTCGGGCGACGTGCGGCCGTATGTGGGCAGTTCGGATATCGCGACGCTGTACCCGGTGGTCGACGTGTCGGGCCTCAACCGCATCTCGCGCCAGGTGCTCGGCAATGCGGCGCACGCGATGGCCGGCATGGTGCAGGGGTGGCGCGCGCCGCCTGCCGATGCGCTGCCGGCGCTCGGCCTGTCGATGTTCGGCGTGACCACCGCCTGTGTGCAGGGCGTGACACGCACCCTGCAGCACGAATACGAGTGCCTGGTCTTCCACGCTACCGGCGCGGGCGGCCAAAGCCTGGAGAAACTGGCCGACGACGGCCACCTGGCGGCGATGGTCGACCTCACCACCACCGAAATCGCCGACCTGTTGTGCGGCGGCGTTCTGAGCGCCGGCCCCGATCGCCTCGGCGCGCCAATCCGGCGCGCCCTGCCCTACGTCGGCTCCTGCGGCGCACTCGACATGGTGAACTTCTGGGCGCGCGAGAGTGTGCCGGCCGCGCTCGATGGCCGCCGGTTCCACGTCCACAACGCCAACGTCACGCTGATGCGCACCACGCCCGAGGAAAACACGCGCATCGGGCGCTGGATCGCCGAGCGCCTGAACCGCATGGCCGGGCCGGTGCGG
>JANMYG010000520.1:0-3247 GCA_031381865.1 Betaproteobacteria bacterium
CGTTACGACCACCTGCTCAAGCTGCCGTCCGGCGCCAATCTCGGCGCGGCGCTGGTCGATGCCATGAACGCCATCGAAGCCGACTTCGAACCGCTGGCCGGACAACTGCCCCGTGACTACGACCGCTTCGAGAACAAGCTGCTGGAAGACCTACTGCGCAACTTCGACTCCGAGGCGCTGCGCAACGCCACCGGCGATGTGTTTGGCCGCATCTACGAATACTTCCTGATGAAGTTCGCCATGCAGGGCGCGCAGGACAATGGCGAATTCTTCACCCCGCCGTCGCTGGTGCAGACCATCGTCAACATCATCGAACCCGACCACGGCGTGGTGGCCGACCTGGCCTGCGGCTCGGGCGGCATGTTCGTGCAGAGTAGCCACTTCATCGAGCACGAAGGCCTGGACACGATGAAACGTGTCACCTTCTACGGCCAGGAAAAAACCGCCACCACCATCCGGCTGGCCAAGATGAACCTGGCCGTACACGGGCTGGAGGGCGACATCCGCGAGGCCAACTCGTTCTACGACGACGTACACCGACTGCAGGATGGCCGCGCCTTGTGGGGCAACTGCGACTTTGTGATGGCCAACCCGCCGTTCAACGTGGACATGGTCGATGCCGAACGCGTCAAGGACGACCGCCGCCTGCCCTTCGGCCTGCCCGGCGTGAACAAGGACAAACGCGTCTCCAACGGCAACTACCTGTGGATCTCGTACTTTTACAGCTACCTTTCGCCCAAGGGCCGCGCCGGTTTTGTGATGTCGTCCCAGGCCAGCAGCGCGGGCCACGGCGAGAAGGAAGTGCGGCGCAAACTGGTTGAAACCGGTGACGTGGACTTGATGGTCGCCATCCGCTCCAACTTTTTCTACACGCGTACCGTGCCCTGCGAGCTTTGGCACTTCGACCGCGCCAAGCCGGCCGGGCGCAAAGACCAGGTGCTGATGCTGGACGCCCGCAATATTTACCGCAAAGTCACGCGCAAGATCTACGATTTTTCACCGGAGCAGCAGGCCAACCTGGCGGCCATCGTGTGGTTGTATCGGGGGCAACGGGAACGGTTTCTGGGGCTGGTGCAGAACTACGTGGTTCGGTTGGGCGCCGCGGCGAGCGCCATTGCTCCCACGCTTACCAGTTTCGAAACCTTGTTGACGGCCAGCCGTGCGCCACTGGCCGCATTCACCGAGAGCGTGGGTGACCTGGAAGTACTGCCCCGGGAGAAACGGCAGTCCGTCGCCGCTGCTCTTGCCGAGTGGACCGACGCCGCCAATGCCTATGCGGCCGATCGCGCCGCCCTGGTGGCCGGGCTGGCAACGTTCTGCAAAAGTCTGGCCAAGGCGCTGCCGCGGACCAACGATACCCAGCGCCAGGCCCGGCAAAGCTTCGACCCGCTGGCCGATGCCGCACGCGGCATCATCAAGCAGATCGACCTGCTCTACAAACTCGCCGCCCGCGCCGCGCAACTGGCGCAGGAACTGGCGCTGCATGAAGCCGCCACCGAGTTTCTCGACCGCCGCGCCACCGGCAAACTCATCAAGCAACTCGACGAAGAACGCAAGTCTGCCGTGGAGCAACTCAAGGCCGCAGCCTACCTGCACCGCCAGATCGCCTGGCTGCAGGACCGTTTCCCGAATGCCGAAATGCAGGACGTACCGGGCCTGTGCAAGGTCGTCTCCCGTGCCGAGATAGCAGCCGCCGACTGGAGCCTCACGCCCGGGCGCTTTGTAGGTGTCGCTCCGGCGGAAGTGGATGAAGACTTTGACTTCGAGCAGACCCTGCGTGACATCCACGTCGAACTGGCCGATTTGAATCGTGAGGCGGTGGACC
This sequence comes from Betaproteobacteria bacterium, assembly GCA_031381865.1. GTDB lineage: Bacteria > Pseudomonadota > Gammaproteobacteria > Burkholderiales > Burkholderiaceae_C > CAISIP01. Next base: position 1,826 of record JANMYG010000520.1, read on the forward strand.
TTGCGGTGAAGATACAGGCGAATTTTGAGGAGCTGGGAGTATGACCACGCCCACGTTCACGCATGCAGCGCAGCGTACTCACGTACCGTCGGAATACGTTGGGGCAACTCGCTGCCTGCGGGCCGCACCGCCTCCCAGCCAAGGCAAGCCAGCCATACGGCACGCGGGATGGGTTTTTCACCGTCGCGGTAGTAGATCAGCATGCGCCGCGAAATGCCCAAGGCAAGCGCTGCCTGCTCCAGCGTGAGACCAGTGTCATGCAGCCAGTTCCAGATACGCTCATGGCCAATGCCGCCGGCCTGCTCAATGGCCAGGTTGCGCAAGTTGTCGGCACCCAGATCGAGTTCATCCTGAATCCAGTCAACCGATCGCCCCCCAACACCGACCTTGGCCTTTGCAAAAAGGGCCGCGTCGTTCAACGCGCGCAGTGCTGGGGTGGACGTGATCCATGGGCGCAAATCGACCTCAAAACTTTGGCCATCGACGTAGATCAGGTGCAGCTTTCCATCCGGCAGCGCATGCGCGGTCGTCAACTGAAAATGGTCTTTGTTCATTTTTGCAACTCCTCAAATTTGGCAGCCAGCAAGGCGCGGTTGGATTTGGCCCAGCCAAGCACTTCGGCCACCTCGCGCAGGGCCACCTTGCCGTGGATGATCTCCGCCGTGTCGATCTTGACCCAGACCTCGCGGCCATCGTTCATCACAATATGAAAATGCGGCGGTGCATGGTCTCTCAGGTTGATGCGCAGCACGCAGTTGGCAAATCGCCTGATGACGGGCATGCCGTCTATGATAGTGCAATAGTTGCACGTTTTGCGCGGCGAATGTTAAACCCAAAAAGTGGGTTCACGGCCTGCGGTCGGAACGAAGATGCCATGAATGGTGAAAAGATCATCGCTAGTCGATTTGGGTCTGCGGCGCGTGGCAAACGGAATCTGGCGACACCGTCGCAGGAATCGATGCAGAGTTATGACAAGGGCGAGCGGGAGTTGTGGCTATGAGTTGGCAGTCGTGCCGACTCGGCGACGTGCTGACGCTCAAGCGTGGCCATGATCTACCTGAGCACTCGCGGCAGGATGGCAATATACCCGTTGTTTCTTCCTCAGGAATTACGGGGCGACACAAAGAAGCAAAAGCAAAAGCGCCTGGCGTAGTCACTGGCCGATATGGAACCATTGGCGAAGTGTTCTACCTCGAAGAAGACTACTGGCCGTTGAATACCGCCCTCTACGTCATCGACTTCAAAGGAAACGACCCCCGCTTTTCAGCTTACTTCCTTCGAAATGTTCTGAAGGACTACCAAAGTGAAAAGGCTGCTGTCCCGGGAGTTGATCGCAACGTTCTCCACGAGATAAAGGTCCGCGCGCCTGACCATGTTGAACAGCTTCGCATTGTTGGTGTCCTTTCCGTTTACGACGACCTG
>JANMYG010000523.1:0-3324 GCA_031381865.1 Betaproteobacteria bacterium
GTTTCAGCACCCGCGATCGATGGATCCCGCAGCGGGTCCGGGATGGCAGCCGGGGGACCGGGCCATGACCGCCGCCGCCATTCCCCCCGCGCAGCAGCCGGCACTGGCCCCGGCCCGCGAGGCCGGCCCGTGGATGCGCGCCTGGCGGCGCCTGCGCCGGCGCCGCGGCGCCATGCTCGGGCTGGCGGTGGTGCTGCTGTTTGTGGTGCTGGCGCTGTTCGCCCAGTGGATCGCGCCACAGGACCCGATTGCCACCAACTGGGGTGCGATCCGCAAGGCCCCCGGCGCGGCGCACTGGCTGGGCACCGACGAGATCGGGCGCGACGTGCTGTCGCGCGTCATCTGGGGCTCGCAGGCTTCGCTGCTGGCGGGCGTGGCCAGCGTATCGATCTCGTTGTTGCTGGGCGTGCCGATCGGTCTGGCGGCCGGGTTCCTGGGCGGCTTTGTGGACGGCCTGATCTCGCGCATCACCGACGCCTTCCTGGCCTGCCCGTTTCTGATCCTGGCGATTGCGCTGGCGGCGTTCCTTGGCCCGAGCCTGACCAACGCGATGATCGCCATCGGTGTGTCGGCGACGCCGATATTCGTGCGGCTCACACGCGCGCAGGTCATCAACATCAAGGTCGAGGACTACATCGAGGCGGCGCGTGCGGTCGGCAACCCGCCGCTGCGTATCGCGCTGCGCCATGTCATGCCCAACATCCTGGCACCGCTGATCGTGCAGGCGACGCTGGCGATCGCGGCCGCCGTGATCGCCGAGGCGAGCCTGTCCTTTCTCGGCCTGGGCCAGCAGCCGCCCGCGCCGAGCTGGGGCAGCATGCTCAACACGGCCAAGAACTATGTCGACAACGCGCCCTGGATGGCGATCTGGCCCGGCCTGTCGATCTTCCTGCTGGTGCTGTCGTTCAACCTGCTTGGCGACGGCCTGCGCGACGCGCTCGATCCGCGCCAGCGCTGACCGGTTGCCGTCCCGCCCAACACCCAAGCCCAAGCCCAACCCGAACCCGTCACTTTTCCTGAATCGACACACCATGCAGTTCAACTGGACCAATCCCTACCCCACCACGCGCAGCCCGGTGTTCGCGCGCAATGTGGTCTCTACCTCGCAACCGCTGGCGGCGCAGGCCGGGTTGCGCATGTTGTACAAGGGCGGCAATGCGGTGGATGCGGCCATCGCCACCGCCGCTGCCATGACGGTCGTCGAGCCGGTCTCCAATGGGATCGGCAGCGACAACTTCGCGATCCTGTGGGACGGCCAGCAGCTGCATGGGCTGAACTCCTCGGGCGTCGCGCCGGCGGCCTGGAACCCGGATTATTTCAAGCGCCGGCACGACGGCACCATCCCGCTGCGCGGCTGGGACACGGTCACCACGCCCGGCGCGGTGGCCGGCTGGGTGGCGCTTTCGCAGCGCTTCGGCAAGCTGCCGTTTGCCGACCTGCTGGAGCCGGCGATCGAGCTGGCCGAGCGTGGCCACACGGTGGCGCGTATCGTGGCCGACAAATGGGCGCGGCAGGTGCCGCTGCTGCAGGAGCAGCCGGGTTTTGCCGAGGCGTTCATGCCGCACGGCCGCGCGCCACAGCCGGGCGAGCGCTTCGTGTTCGCAGCCGCCGGCGCGACCCTGCGCAAGATCGCGCTGACCAAGGGCGAGGCCTTCTACCGTGGCGATATCGCCGCGCAACTCGCGGCGCACGCGGCGGCCAACGGCGGCAGCCTGACGGCAGCCGACATGGCGGCTTACGAGCCGCAGTGGGTGACGCCGATCCAGAAGGACTACGCCGGTTACACCTTGCACGAGATTCCGCCCAACGGCCAGGGCATTGCCGCGCTGATGGCGCTGGGCATGCTCGACCAGCTCGACCTGGGCGCCCATGCCATCGACAGCGTGATGTCGCAGCACCTGCAGATCGAGGCCATGAAGCTGGCATTTGCCGACACCTACCGCTGGGTGGCCGATGCGCGCGCCATGACCGAGGTCACGGCCGCCGACCTGTTGTCGGACGCCTACCTGCGCCAGCGCGCGCGCCTGATCAACCCGGACCGGGCGACCGAATTCCAGCATGGCACGCCGCCCAAGGGCGGCACGATCTACCTCACCGCGGCCGACGAAAGCGGCATGATGGTCAGCCTGATCCAGTCCAACTACATGGGTTTCGGCAGCGGCATCGTGGTGCCGGGCACGGGCGTGAGCCTGCAAAACCGAGGGCACGGGTTCTCGATGGAGCCGGGCCATCCGAACCTGGTGCGCGGCGGCAACCGGCCGTTCCAGACCATCATTCCCGGGTTTCTGACCAAAAACGGACGGCCGCAGATGAGTTTTGGCGTGATGGGCGGCAACATGCAACCGCAGGGGCACCTGCAGAGCCTGGTGCGGATGTTGACCCATGGCCAGCAGCCGCAAACGGCGTGTGACGCACCGCGCTGGAAGGTCGGCACCGGGCTGGAGATCGACTGCGAGCCGACCATGGCGCCGGACCTGGTGCAGGGCCTGCGCGAGCGCGGGCACCGGGTGGAGGAACATCTGGATTCCTATATGGACTTCGGCGCCGGCCAGTTCATCTGGAAACTGTCGGACGACCTTGAAGACGGTTATGCCGCCGCCAGCGATTCCCGCCGGGACGGGTTTGCTGCCGGGTTCTGAGCAAAAAGTCGGAACATTGTAAAAAAATAGGCCTAAATTACCCTGCAGTTCTGCCGTTAAGACTTGTACGAGCGACGAAAAGACCGCTTGTACAACCGAGGCCAAGGAACAAAATGCAGCTGCCATCCGTCGATCGACAACCAGGTGCGCGCCCAGCCGGCGTGGATCCGGTGGCGGCGCACGGCCCCAAGGTGGTGCCGGTGCCGCCGGTCAACCCGCAGGCAACTGCCGTGGCAGCCCCCGGGGTGGTGAACAACATCGGTGACAACGCCGTGAGCCATGCCAACGAAGCCGTGTACACCAGCGTGTCCGATCCGACCCGGCGCGGCTCCGAAGCCGCGACCGGCTCCAAGGACTGGACCATCCGCCGGCCGGAGCCGGAAAAGGTCGTAGAACCGCCGCTGCCGCCGATTTCGAGGTTGCTGCTGGATTTCCTGCAGTCGGTATGGCGTGCCAGCGGCGGCGCGATCGAGATTGCCCAGGCGCAAAACCAGAGCCAGCCGGTCAACGACCGCAACCCGAACGCCACGCCCGGGCTGTTCGCCAAGGAAGACCTGACCTACACGCCTGGCAAAGTCAGGAAGAACGAAAAGCTCTGATCCCGCGGCGGCATCCCCTACGATGCGGCTATGCACCACAGCGCACTGGTTCTTTTTTCTGGCGGGCAGGATTCCACCACCTGTCT
>JANMYG010000526.1:0-8161 GCA_031381865.1 Betaproteobacteria bacterium
TCCCGCACCGCCGACCTCAGGTCTCGGCCCCGGATATCCACATAGACCCAGCCCGACAGGCGTGCGTTCTCGCTGCGCAGCATCGGCGGGCCATCGGTGATGCGCAGCGCGGCCACGTCGGACAACACCAGTCGGGCGCCACGCTCGGTCACGATCGGCAAGGCGCGCAGCTTCTCCAATGAATCGCGGGTCTCGCGCGGATAACGCATGTTGATCGGAAATCGCTGCAAACCCTCGACCGTCTCTCCGATGTTGTCACCCCCCACCGCGGCGGTGATGACCGACTGCACATCGGCGATATTCATGCCGAAACGCGCCGCGGCGTCGCGGTCGATCGTCACGTCCACATAACGCCCGCCACTGAGGCGTTCCGCCAAGGCGCTGCTGACGCCCGGCACATCCTTCAGTGCGCGCTCGATCTCGCCGGTGACGCGGTCGATCGTCGCCAGGTCGGCACCCGCCACCTTCACGCCCACCGGGCTCTTGATGCCGGTGGCCAGCATGTCGATGCGGTTGCGGATCGGCGGCACCCAGATGTTCGACAAACCCGGCACCTTGACGATGCGGTCGAGTTCATCCACCAGTTTGTCCTGCGTCATTCCGGGTCGCCACTGGCTCCTGGGCTTGAACTGGATCGTGGTCTCGAACATCTCCATCGGCGCCGGATCGGTGGCGGTCTCGGCACGGCCGGCCTTGCCGTACACGCTGACGACCTCTGGCACGGTCTTGATCAGCCGGTCGGTCTGCTGCAGCAGTTCGGCCGCCTTGCCGGCGCTCAAACCCGGCAGCGCGGACGGCATGTACAAAAGGTCGCCCTCGTCGAGCCGCGGCATGAATTCGGCCCCGATGTGCTGCAGTGGCCACAGGCTCACGACCAATGCGACCGTGGCCAAAGCCAGCGTCAGCCACGGTGCGCGCAGCACGGCATCGAGCAGCGGCCGGTAGACCGCGATCAGCAGACGGCTCAGCGGATTGCTCTGCTCGTGCGGAATGCGACCACGAATCAGGTAACCCATGAGCACCGGAACCAGGGTTGCCGACAGGCCTGCGGCGGCGGCCATCGCATAGGTCTTGGTAAACGCCAAGGGCGAGAACAGGCGCCCCTCCTGCGCCTCCAGCGTAAACACCGGAACGAACGACAGCGTGATGATCAGCAGCGAGAAGAACAGCGCCGGCCCGACCTCGGTGGCCGCGTCGCCGATCACCTTCCAGCGCGCCTCGCCTTCGAGCTTCTGGTCCGGATGCGCCAGGCTCCAGCGTTCCAGGTGTTTGTGCGCGTTCTCGATCATCACCACCGCCGCGTCCACCATCGCGCCAATCGCGATCGCGATGCCGCCCAGCGACATGATGTTGGCATTCACCCCCTGGTAATACATCACGATGAACGCCACCAGGATGCCCAGCGGCAGCGAGACGATGGCAACCAACGCCGAGCGAAGGTGGAACAGGAACACGAAACACACCAGCGCGACGACGATGAACTCTTCCAGAAGTTTGTAGCCCAGGTTCTCGACCGCGCGCTCGATCAGTCCCGAGCGGTCGTAAGTCGGAACGATCTCCACCCCCTTGGGCAGGCTGGCCTGCAGTTGGCGCAGCCGGGCCTTCACCGCGGCAATCGTTTCCAGCGCGTTCTTGCCCGAGCGCATCACGATGACACCCCCGACCGCTTCACCCTCACCGTCGAGTTCTCCGATGCCGCGCCGCATTTCGGGGCCAAGCTGGATACGCGCTACGTCGCCCAGGCGTACCGAGACTCCGGCATCGGTGCCCTTGAGCGGCACCTTGCGAAAGTCATCCAGCGACTGCAGATAACCTGACGCCCGCACGACGTACTCGGCCTCGCCGAGTTCGAGTACCGAGCCGCCAGCCTCCTGGTTGGACTTCCGGATCGCCTCGGCGACCAAGGTATGCGGGATGCCGTAAGCGGCGAGCTTGTCGGGGTCGAGCAGGATCTGGTACTGGCGCACCATGCCGCCGATGGATGCCACCTCGGCGACGTTGGGAACCGTCTTGAGCTCGTATTTCAGGAACCAGTCCTGCAAGGCCCGCAACTGAGAAGCGTCCTGCGTGCCGCCGCGGTCCACCAGCGCGTATTGGTAGATCCACCCCACGCCAGTCGCATCCGGGCCGATCGTGGCCCGGGCATTCGCCGGCAGGCGTGCCTGGACCTGGTTCAGGTACTCGAGCACGCGCGAGCGCGCCCAGTACAGGTCGGTGCCGTCTTCGAACAGGACGTAGACGAAGGAGTCACCGAAGAACGAATAACCGCGTACCGTCCTGGCGCCGGGCACCGACAACATGCTGGTCGTGAGCGGGTAGGTGACCTGGTTCTCGACAATGCGCGGCGCCTGGCCAGGATAGGTGGTGCGGATGATGACCTGCACATCGGACAAGTCGGGCAATGCGTCGAGCGGCGTCCTTTGCACCGAAACCACACCCCAGGCGATGACCACCACGGTCGCCATCAACACCAGCAAGCGGTTGGTTATGGACCAGCGGATCAGCCGGGCGATCATGGCTTGTTTCCCGAGGCGGCGGCCTGCGGCCGAGGCTCGGGCGCCATCAGGGTGATCCGGGTGACTTGCGGTTGCTTGTCGGCGTCGATGTAAAACTCGAAGATGACCTTGTCGCCCGCCGCCACGCCACGCGGCACACCCGCGGGCGGCAGTTTGAAGTCCATCGTCATCGGACCCCACTTCAAGGGCGGAATTGGCCCGTGCGACAGTGTTACCTGGTCACGCCCAATGTTCTCCACTTTGGCCTGCGCCTCGTAACGCGTCGCGGTGTTGGCCGCACCGGGTCCGGGCCCAACGTTGAGCCGCGCCTCGACCCCCTTCAGGCTGGCTTCGGAATCGATCAGGAACTGTGACGAGACCACCACCCGCTGGCCGGCTTGCAGGCCGCGCTTGATCTCGGTCTGACCGCCGCTCTCGATGCCGAGCTCGACATCGACCGGGCGAAAGCGACCGTTGTCCTCGGCCAGCATCACGACCGAGCGTCTGCCGGTCTGGATCACGGCCTCGGTGGGCACCAGCAGCGCGGGCTCGGCGCGCATGTCCATGAACTGCATTTGCACGAACATGCCAGGCACCAGCCGAGCACCCGGGTTGGCCAGTTCGAGCCGCGCCTTGAGCGTGCGGGTGGCCGGGTTGACCTCGGGCAGGATGGCCTGCACCCGGCCCTCGAATATCGCTCCCGGAACGGCCGGACTTAAGGCCCGCACCCTGGCGCCCGGCCGCAGCAACGCGATCTGGCCCTCCGGCACCTCGGCGTTGGCCCATACCGTACCAAGTCCGTTGATGCGGAACAACGTGGCGCCGGCCATCACGGTCATGCCTTCGCGCACCAGCAACTCGGTCACCACACCACCAATCGGCGCCACCAGCGTGGTACGCGGCTGCGTCGTGCCGCTGCTCTCGACCAGCGCGATCTGCGCCTCGCTCATGCCGACCTGGCGCATGCGCTGGCGGGCCCCGTCCACCAGGGCCGCGAGATCGGTGCCCGACATGCGACGCACGGACAGGAATTCCTCCTGCGCGGCAATCCATTCCGGCACATACAGCTCCGCCAGCGGCTGGCCCCTGACCACGCGATCGAGCGTGGCACGCACATTCAGGCGCTCCACATAAGCGGTCGCGCGCGCCTGCACGATCACCTGGTCTCGCTCGTTGAACGCAATATTGCCGACCGCCGCCACCTGCGGCGAAAGGGTGCCGAGCGCCACGGACGCAGTACGCACGCCAAGGTTTTGCTGGATGCGCGAGCTCACCGTCACGTTGCCCTGATCACGGTCGCCGTCGGCGTACACCGGCGACAGCATCATGTCCATGAACGGCGACTTGGCCGGTTTGTCGAACTTGTTGCCCGGCACCATCGGGTCGTGGTAATAAAGAATCTTCCTGCCGGTGGAAGGGTCCACGTCGCCGGCCTGGATGCCGGCGGCGATGTGGCGCCGGGTCGCGTCCTCACCCGACTCGTTGGCCGCCGCCCCGGTGCTCCGCTGTGCCGGCGGCGTTGCCGACGCAGCCGCGGACGGCGCCGCTGCCATACCCATGCCGCGCTGCATGCCGACCATGTAGGCACCGTATCCTGCGGCTCCCAACAGACCCGCGGCGATCACGGCCAGCACCAGTGGTTTGAATTTCATCGGCATGTTCATTTCTCCGCGGCCGCAGCCGCACGGTCCAGTGGCGCCGCGTCGGGCCCGGATGGGAGCAGGTAGTTGAGCTGCGCCCACAAGGCGGCCGTAGCCATCTCCAGACGCAGCCGGTCGACGCGGGTGTCGATCTCCAAGCGCCGCGCTTCCAGCACGGCGAACAGCGGGCCGCTGCCGCCGCGGTAGGACGCCAGCGCGGCACGTGTGCGCTCGGCCACCAGCGGAATCAGTTCGCGGTCGTAAGCCGCCAGACGATCCCGGTTGCCCTGCCACTCCTGCTGCCAGGCGCGCACAACGGCCATCTGTTCCCGCACCGCCTCTTCGCGCTGGGCGCGCAGCTGCCCGGCCAGCGCCAGCCTGGCCGCGACTTCGCGGTCCTGCCGGTTCTTCTGGTCGAACTGCAGCGGTACCGAGAAATTGAGCGAGACCATGTTCGAGAACGCCGGGCCGCGCTGGTTGTACATCAGCTCGACGCTCCAATCCGGCTTCTTGTCGCCGAGTGCGACTTCGACCTCGGCCTGTGCCAGCGCTTCCTGCCTGGCCATCACCGCGAGCAGCGGGAGCTGCGCGACGCGGTCCTCCAGGGCGCCCGCGTCGAATGGCGCGAGCGCGAGGCTGGGTGCCTCGGCCAGCACCAGCTGCGCGTTTTCGCCGACCCAGCGCGCGAGCCTGGTGCTGGCGGTCGCGACCTGCCGCTCGGCCTGGAGGATGCGGTCGTCGATCAGCGCGACGGCCGAACGTGCGGCAAACACATCTCCCTGCGTACCACGCGTGCCGCGGTAGGCGGCATCGGCGGCCTCGACCTGCAGGCCGGCCTCGGCGCGTTGGGTCCGCAGCAGGTCGCGCACGCGCTCCTGGTAGTGGCGCTCCAGCCAGGCCAGCGCGGTATCGCGCCGAAGGCTGGCCAGCGCCACCATACGCCCCGCCTCGGCCACTTCGGCCTCGCGTTCGAACCGCGCCGAGCGGGCCGCACGTTTGTCGGCGCGCGTGATTTCCTGCATCACGCCGACCGAACGCATGGTCATGAAGTCGCGCGTCAGGTTGAATCGATCGGCGCCGTTGATCGGCAGGTTGTTGATGCCGAACTTGAGCACCGGGTCGGGCAACTGGCCGGCAGCCACGGATTGCTCGCGCGCTGCGGTGGCCAGTGCGTCCTGCGCGACCAGCTGGCGCGACCGCCCCGCAGCGATGCGCAGCGCATCCTCCAGCGACAGCGTAGCGGCGCCCCAGGCCGACGACGCGGTGGCAACGGCCAGGGCAAAGACGAGGGTTGCGACGGCAACCCGTCGCGGCGGAAATGGAATGGACATGCGACCTCCGGAACACGAATATCGATCTGCCCGACGCGCGCGGAACGCATCAGGCAACGGTTAATTGGTCTGGGAGGTCAAATACGAAAACAGCAGTGGCGCACTGCCAGCGGCGGCGACGTCGCACGCTGCAGCAGCGGCGACTGGATCAGAGGCTGCGACGCGCTTGGGCCGATAAGCAACACCGGCGGGAACACGGCCGCTTGCAGGGCCACATCGGGCAGTGGCGGCAACTTGTAGGTATCGGCCGACTGCCTCCCGGCGTCGCAATGGGCCTTGCACAGGTTGGGCTGCGAGGCATCCACAACCAGTGCCATCGACTCGCCACACGGCATGGCAACCGTTGCCGACACGGAAACATCCGCCGCTTGCGGAGTCGCGCCCGGACAAACGTACGCCGCCACCGCCATGCGCATGAACACCAGGCTGACCAGCAGCAGCAGCGCGGTGATCAGGCGGGTACGGCGGCGGAACGGCATGGTGGCCTCGATCTTAGTTGATCGGTTGCCGCGCTGCCGGCCCGCGCCAGGCAAGCAGACCGGCCAGGCAGAAAAACAGCAGCGAACCGAACCCCCAGACCCAGGCGTATCCGATCATGTCGCCCCAGGGCGCCAGCGCGTAGGCCAGGCCGAGCACGGCCCAAACAACGGCTATTGGCAGCACCAGCCAGAAGTCTTCGTTCATGGAATAGCTCCTTGGGGTTCAATGACCGGCGCCGCTGCCGGTGGCCGATACCGGCAAGGCCTGCATCAGCTCGAAACCGAGCGCCGAGAAGGCGTACATGGCAAACACGATCACCAGCACCGCGAGTGGCCCGACCCAGGCCGTGTACCCCGCCGCCACGGCGCTGCCGCCCCAGGAAACCGTGAGCCGCGCGGCGGCTGGAACGGCCGCGCGGCGAGGCCACAACGACGCCCCGATACCGGCGGCGAACACGGTCAAACCGGTGGCCATGGTGGCCCCGCCCAGCGCCACGATCGCCATCAGCGTGCGCCACAGCGCCGGCGCCTGGTTCTGGTAACTCGCGTCCATGACGCGGCGCGGCACCCCCATGTAACCGGCCGTGATTCCGGCTGCGCCAAACAGCAGCAAACCGGCGAAGGCCAGCCACGGCATCCAGCGCAGCAGGCCGGGCCGCCACAAGGCGCGCCCGCCAATGGCCGGCAACAGCACCGCCAGCGCGGCGAGCAGTGTCAGGCTCACGGTACCCAGCGTGAAAAAATGGAAGTAGCCAGGAACGAAGAAGGTGTCCGAGAGCAGTGGCGCGAGTTGTGACTGGATCAGAACGAAGGCGAACACCAGCCCGAACCCCATGCTGAGCACCGCCACGCCCAGCGCCGCCATCGACGGGTGGCGCCACGGCAGCAGGCGGATCCAGCCGAACAGGCCGCGACCACCTTCGGCCCGGGCGTGTACTTCCAGCGACGCGACGATGATGAGAAAGGCGGTCAGCGTCGGCACACTCACGAACAGCGACAACACCGAACCAGCCACCTGCACCACCCGGGGCAGGTCGGGCACCAGAAACATGTGGTACAGCGAAGTGGGTGGCACGAACACCAGGTACATCGAAAACACGATCTTCGAGAAGCGGTCGCCGAAGACCGATTTGACCCCGGTGAGGGAGTGCATCAGCACGTACCAGAGGATCACGGTGGCCATCAGCGGCAGGTAATGCAGGTTGTGGAACACGATATGCCAGCGCGTGCCGTGGCTGGCCGGAAACGGCCCGGCGCCCAGCGCCCACAACACGCCGGGCACGAAGGTGTACAACGCGGCAAACCCGGTCACCATCAGGAACCCGGCCCACGCGAACAGCGCAAAACCGGTGGCGCTCATTGGTGTGCCTGCGCTCTGCGAGCTGCGGCGCGAGCTTGCTTGGGGGCGGCCCGGCGCTGCGCTCATCGGTGTGCCTGCGCCCTGCGAGCCGCGGTGCGCGCCTGCTTGGGGGCGGCCCGGTGCTGCACTCATGGGCTCCTGCAAGCCTTGCCAGCGCGGTCGCAGCAAGGTCACGATGGCGCACGCCGGCAGCGCCACCAATGCCAGGGCCAGCGACACGTAACCCAGGTTGAAGACCAGCAATGCGCGCGGGTTGTCCCGCGCCAGATCGGGCGCGCCGTCGTACAGCAACGGCGTGCCCATCAGCGCGCCGGCGCTGCTCAGACCAAAACCCGCCAGCAACAGCGCAAGACCGGTCCAGGCCAGGCGAGGCCATGCCAGCGGGCGGCCATGTTCGACGGCGGCAAATCCCTGCAGCAGTGCGGCCTGGGCCGTGAACAGCCAGTAGAAGAAGATGCTGACGCCATGCACGGTCAGGAACTGGTAGGCGGTGGCCAGGTTGACGCGCAGCACGCCGCCGCGCACCAGTGCCGTGGCCAGGCCGGCCAACACGCCCAGCACCAGTGCGACCAGCGCCACCGCGGCCATGCTCCTGAGCAGCCGGTGGTCAGCCGGCGGCAAGCCGGCGAAACGGTCGTTGTCATTGCTCAGGCTCACCATGCTCACACCACCTCGATGGTGGCCTGCAACATGTCGTGTGCCTGGCCGCAGTACACCGTGCAGTGCATCAGGTAGTGGCCCGCGCGCTGGAATGTCAGCCCGGTCTCGGTCAGGTAACCGGGCCGCAGCCGGATCATGCGGCCGCCGCGCCCGAACTGAATCGACGCGCCGTGGGCGACGTCCAGCGCCATCATCC
>JANMYG010000548.1:0-1861 GCA_031381865.1 Betaproteobacteria bacterium
TTGCGGCCTCGCGCGCAGCGCGACTCGTCAACTGACTCGTCGCGGCTGTCTGAGCGTAGAGAGCGCAGCGAACGCAGCGAGTTCCGCGACGCGGCCGCAAGACCGAGCATCGCAGGGCAGTCGGGCGCAGCACCGACCGCAACAGTGAAGCGCTGCGGCCTGGGCGCACGCGTCTTTGCCGCGACCAAGACCGAGTGCCGGGTCGTACAAGCGAGCGCCGCCTGCCGCGAGGCGCGCCAACGAGCGGCAATTGGCGGTCAAAGACCAACGACCGCAATGGGCCGCGAGCAGACGTCGGCACAGCCCGCGCGTTTCCTGCGTCCCGGATCGCGCCAGGCGCCGTTGGGCAACTGATATGCCGACCAACCAGCAGCCTCTGCTCGACATCCGCCACCTGCGCATCGAGGCCACGGTGCATCCACCGGGCGAGAAGGCGCGCGACATCCTGATCGTCGACGACGTGTCGCTGACGCTGCAAAAGGGCCGGGTGCTGGGGCTGATCGGCGAGTCCGGCGCGGGCAAGTCGACCATCGGGCTGTCGGCGCTGGGTTACGGCCGCGGCGGTGTGCGCATCACCGGTGGCCAGGTTTTGCTCAACGGGCGCGACATCCTCCAGGGCGGCAACGCCGGCCTGCGCGCGCTGCGCGGCAAGGAGGTTTCCTACGTGGCGCAGTCGGCGGCCGCCGCGTTCAACCCCTCGCACCGGCTGATGACCCAGGTGGTCGAAAGCGCCCTGCACCACGGCGTGGCCAACCGTGCACAGGCCGAACAGCGCGCGATCGCCCTGTTCAGGAAACTCGGCCTGCCCGACCCCGAGAATTTCGGCCAACGCTTCCCGCACCAGGTCTCGGGTGGGCAGCTGCAGCGCGCCATGACCGCCATGGCGCTGTGCGCCGAACCCGACCTGATCGTGTTCGACGAACCGACCACGGCGCTCGATGTCACGACCCAGATCGACGTGCTGGCGGCCATCAAGGACGCTATCCGCGACACTGGTGTGGCGGCCCTGTACATCACCCATGACCTGGCCGTGGTGGCGCAGGTGTCGGACGACATCCTGGTTCTGCGCAACGGGAAAATGGTGGAACTCGGCAGCACGGCGCGGATCATCGAGGCCCCCACGCAGGAGTACACGCGCGCCCTGGTGCGCGTGCGCGCCATCGTGCACGAAGAAAAGGCGCCGGCAGCCCAGCCGCTGCTGTCGATCCGCAACATCACCGCCAGTTACAGCGGGCGCCAGGTGAAAGTGCTCGACGGCGTTTCGGTCGAGCTCAGCATGGGCCAGACGCTGGCCGTGGTGGGCGAATCGGGCTCCGGCAAGTCGACCCTGGCGCGTGTCATCACCGGGCTGCTGGCGCCATTGCAGGGCGAGATCGTCTTCGACGGCAGAACGCTGCCGGCGCGTCTGCCCGAGCGCAGCAAGGACGATCTGCGCGAACTGCAGATGATCTACCAGATGGCCGACGTGGCGATGAATCCGCGCCATACGGTGGGCTAGATCATCGGGCGGCCGCTGGAGTTCTATTTCGGCATGAAGGGGCGCGAGAAGGAGCAGCGCATCCAGCAGTTGCTCGACGAGATCGAGATGGGCTCGGGTTACATCGACCGCTACCCGGCCGAACTCTCGGGCGGGCAGAAGCAGCGCGTGTGTATCGCCCGCGCGCTGGCCGCCAAGCCCAAGCTCATCATCTGCGACGAGCCCACCAGTGCACTCGACCCGCTGGTGGCCGACGGCATCCTCACGCTGCTGCTCAACCCGCAGAAGATCGAAGGCGTGGCCTACCTGTACATCACGCACGATCTGGCCACGGTGAAGGCGATCGCGGATTCGATCGCCGTGATGTCCCAGGGCAAGATCGTG
>JANMYG010000549.1:0-23624 GCA_031381865.1 Betaproteobacteria bacterium
GCGTTGCGCACGCCGGCAATCAACTCGTTGAACTTGGACAGGCGCTTGCTGCCCTTGCCGTCGAGCTCGCGCACGTGCAGGTGCAGCACCGTGGCGCCCGCGTTGTAGCAGTCCACCGCCTTCTGAATCTGCTGGTCCATCGTCACCGGGATGTCTTCGGGGAAGTCGGAGGGCACCCACGACGGCGCGTAGGGCGCGGCTGTGATGATGAGGGGTTGCTGGTTTTCGGGATAAAGGGAACCGTCGAGAAAGTTCATGGTGAAGACCTCACAAGAAAAGGAAGGGAAGAGCGCCGCTCAGAAGGTCGCTTCGCCGACGATGCCGGCGCGCTCCATCTTGCGGTGGCAGGGTGGGTAGTCCATCACGGCGTAATGCTGGGTGCAGCGGTTGTCCCACATTGCCACGGCGTTGGGCGACCAGCGCCAGCGCAGCTGGTACTCGGGGATCGCTGCCTGGCTGATCAGGTACTGCAGCAGCTGCGCCGCGCCGGCCGTGGCGTCCTGCCCGTAGCGCACATTGCTAGGCGTGTGGAAGTTGGTGAAGTGCGTCGTGAAGCCATTGACGAAGAGAATCTTCTCGCCGGTCTCCGGATGCGTGCGCACCACCGGATGTTCGGCGTCGGGGAACTGCGCCTTGAGCGCCAGGCGCTTCTCGATCGGCATGGCCGCGCCGAAGCTGGCCTCGATGCTGTGGCGCGCGCGCAGCCCGGCGATCTGCTCTTTGATGTGCGCCGGCAGCTTCTCGTAGGCTAGGCCCATGTTGGCCCACATCGTGTCGCCGCCGACCGGCGGGCATTCAACACAACGCAGCACGCTGCCGAAGGGCGGCTTCTCGCGCCAGGTGGCGTCGCAATGCCAGGAGTTCTCGTAGCGGTCGTTGGGCTGCTCCGGCGACTTGTAGATGCGCACCAGGCCGGGGTTTTCCGGGTCGCTGCCCGACACCGGGTGATCCTCCAACTCGCCGAAGTGGCGGGCAAAGGCCACATGCTCGGCGCGTGTGAAGTTCTGGTTGCGAAAGAACAGCACCTTGTGGCGCAGCAGTAGCGCGCGGATTTCAGCCATCATTTCGGGTGAGCGCGAGGCCTGGCCCAGATCGGCCTCGAACACTTCGGCGCCGATGGCGCAGGTCAGGGGTGCAACGCGCAGACTGGACAAAACAGCGGCCACGGTGATCTCCTATGCGTCGAACCGGGGATCAGTTCAACTTGATGTTGAAGGTCTTGACGATGGCGCCGTAGCGCTCGACATCGGTGCGCACAGCCTGCGCCAACTCGGCCGCGCTTTGCGGCGCGGCAATTTCGAAGCCGGCGCCGAGCAGCCGATCCCGCACTTTGGGCGAGGCGCCCGCCTTGGCGATCGCCGCATTGATCTTGTCGGCCAGTTCGGGAGACATCTTGCTCGACGCGACAAAGCCCAGCCAGCCGGTGAATTCCAGCTCGGGGTAGCCCACCTCGGTGAAGGTCGGCACCTGCGGCATTTGCGGCGAGCGCGCCTTGCCCGACACGGCATAGGCCCTGAGCTTGCCGCCGGCGATCAGCGGCGTCGAGGTCACCACGCCATCGAACATGATGGGGATCTGACCGCCCATGACCTGTTGCAGCGCCGGTGGCGAGCCCGCGAAAGGCGCATGCACCATGTCCAGTTGTTCACGTTGGCTCAGGATCAGACCGGCGTAGTGCGAGACGGTGCCTGCGCTGTACGTGGCATAACTCAGCTTGCCGGTGTTGGCCTTGAGGTAGGCGATCAGTCCCTTGAAATCCTGCGCCGGCAGGCCCGGACGGCTGACCAGCACCAGACCTGAGCGCGCCACGGCCACGATCGGCCGCAAATCCTTGAGCACGTCGTAGGGCTGCTTCATCACATGCGGAATCTCGGACAGCACATTGCCGGCGGTGACCATGAGGGTCTGGCCATCGGGCGGCGCGGCCAGCATGGCCTGCACCGCGATGCCGCCGCCCGCGCCAGGCTTGTTTTCGACGATCACCGGTTGCCCCAGGTCGGCACTTAGCAGATCGACAAAAAAACGCGCCACAATGTCGATGGTGCCGCCGGGAGGCGCAGGCACGATCAGCTTGAGCGGCTTGTCGGTCCAGGCCAGCGCCAGGGGCGTGGCGACCACAGCCAACATGGCCAGCAACAGGCGGGGCAGAAGGCGGGCGCGCAAGGGGTTGTTCATCAAAGTCTCCAGTGTTTGGGGGGTGGGCGGAACGGACCCGGTCTTGGTGTCCGTCAGGTTGGCAAGCTTATCGACGGCGCCGCCAATTGAATGTATATTTTGGGACGGACACTATCTGAATTGGGACAAGGCGATGCCGCAGTCCGTGCCTGTCATACGAAGCGCCAGTCTCAGTGGTTATGTGGAACTGGCGCGGTCGCTCGGGCTCGAGCCACATTCGATGATGCGCAAGGCGGGCCTGGACCCGCGCTGTCTGGACGACCCGGAAACACCGATCCGTGTTTCTGCCGCCCGCCAGTTGCTGGAGGCCAGCGCGCAGGCCGCTGGCGTGGAGGATTTCGGCCTGCAACTTGCGCGCGGCAGGCGCCTGGCCAACCTCGGGCCGATCAGCATCGTGTTGCGCGAAGAACCCACGGCACGCCAGGCCCTCGATACCCTTGGCCGCTACCTGCGGCTGCTCAATGCCTCACTGCTCACCCACGTCGAGGACCATGCCGACGTCGTGATCATTCGCGAGGAGTTCCTGATCGACGGGCCGGGTTCGGTGCGCCAGTCGATCGAACTGGCCGTCGGGGTGATGTACCGCATCCTGGTCGAACTGCTCGGGCCGGCATGGAAAGCCCGGCGCGTCTGTTTTGCGCACCGGCCACCCGCGGACCTGTCAAGCCATCGGGCCCTCTTCGGCATGGAACTGGAATTCAACAGCAGTTTCAACGGCATCGTGTGCGCAGCCAAAGACCTGACTGCCCGCTTGCCGACCCAGGAATCCGGCATGTCGCAGTACGCCCGGCGCTTTCTCGACCAGGCCTTGTCCAGCAGCCGCGGCAACACCGTCGACTCGGCGCGCCAGCTCATCGCGGCACTGCTGCCCGGCGGGCGCTGCACCGCCGACCAGGTGGCCCAGCTTCTCGGCCTGGACCGGCGTACCCTGCATCGCCACCTGCAGGAGCACGGGCACACCTTTTCATCATTGATGGTGGCGATACGCTCGGAGTTTGCGATCCGGCAAATCCGCGACAGCGACCGGTCGCTGGCCGAGCTGGCCGAACTCCTGGGCTTTTCCGGCGCCAGTGCATTTGCGTTCTGGTTCCGACAACATTTCGGCTGCACGGTATCGGCCTGGCGGCGCACACAGGGCGCTTGAGCCGTCTGCCGCGACGTGGGGTTGCGCGGGGGATCAACGACGTCCTGCGCCCGCGCGCATGCGTGCCTGCACCGGCGCCTCATCGACCAGCATCGGTGTGTCCGCTGGCCGAGGGCCAGGCTCGATGTGCACCGCGTCGATGGTCCCGATGTCGCGGAAGTTGCCCCGGTCCGCATACCGGTCGCTGATCGGCCGGCGCCGGTTGATGCCGACACTCAGGCCGCCGGACGTCCGCCGCACCATGGGCGGAGACAGGTCGACCGCATCGCGCACCACCGTGCCACTGACCGAGAAACTGCCGCACCCCTTGCGTTCGCCCAGGGCGCCCAGCAACACCCCAAGACGCTGCACCACGAGCACAATGGCGGCGTGAAACTCCGCTGCGCCGCAATTTGCACCACGACCAGGAAGCTGGCACCGCGAGTGGTGCGCAGGCGCTGTCGGGCTTGCGAAAATGGGGGTTTTGGGCAGCCCAGGTAGGCCTCCCGGACTCCCACCATGGCATCCATCCAGGCCTGCGAAATCCCGCCCGACTCCCTTCTGCGCAAGTACAGCGATGGAATGGGCTTCGCGGACTGTTATGTGATTGAAGTAGCGGGTACGGTTTCTCAGGCCACCTTCATCGAGGCCTTTTACACGTCGCCCTTGTTCAAGCTGGAACGAACAATACTCAAGCACCTTGCGTCCAAGCCAGCCACCGACGCAGACGCGCAGCGGCTTGCCGCCGGTCGATCGGATCGATTTTCGGCATGGCGAGTCGAGGGGCGATCGTCCTCGGAGTTGCTGCTCGCCGACTTCACTGGTCGCACGAGGTCTTGGCTCATGGCATTGCCGCTCGATGGACCGACGAAGGCCACTGCCACGCGGTTGTACTTCGGCTCGGCAGTGGTACCCATGTCGATCAGCGGGAGTGGGGAGCCCGGCATGGGCTGGTTGTTCCACGCACTGTTGGGCTTCCACCGCCTGTACTCGCGTTTGCTGCTTCGCGCAGCGAGCCAGCGCGTAGGCTCCAACTGAGCGGTATCGGGTCCTGGCGATCGCCCGCAACGCGCAACCTGTGGAGTGGTTCACCTTTGCATTCCCAAATGTCCCTTCGAACCCTGCACCGAACTTCCGCCCTGGTCGTGGTCGCATTCGCATGCCTGCACATCGCCAATCACCTTGCCGCGCTGGTGGGGGTTTCGTCGCACATCGGGTTCATGGAGGTCGCGCGCAGCGTGTACAGGCTGCGCGTCGTCGAGACACTGCTCCTGTTCTGTGTTGCGTTCCAGGTCACCAGCGGCCTGTGGCTGGTCGTGGCCGGCGGGAAGCAGCGGCATGGGCTTGTACCTTGGGTGCAGGCCATTGCCGGGGCCTACCTCGCGTTTTTCCTGCTCGTGCACGTCAGCGCAATTCTCTATGGCCGCGCGATTCTGCACCTCGACACCAACTTTTACTTCGCCGCCGCCGGCTTCCATGTTCCGCCGTACCAGTTCTTCTTCGCTCCGTACTACTTTCTCGCCGTCCTTGCGCTCTTCACGCATCTGGGGTGTGCGGCGTATTGGCGCATCGCCGCGCATCGCCGCGTAGCCCGAGCGCTCGCGATCATCCTGCCCGCGGGTTTTGCCGCTGTTGCAGCACTGCTCATCGTGTTGTGCCTCGCCGGAATAGTGCGGCCCGTGGAGATACCGGCCGAGTACAAGGCCACGTATGCATTGCGGGATGGCTCATGATTGACGGGGCCGGCGCATCGGCACGGTGGAGCCGGTGTTTGGAAACATCCGGCACAACAAGCGGCTGGCGCGGTTTAACCTGCGCCGGCGCGAGAAGATTTGCGCCTTCATGGCTGCATCGCGGACTTCTTGTTCAAGACGCTGCTCACCCAGTAGCCGCCGCGGTGAGGCCAACTCTTCGCTTGGGCGGACCTCCACTGCCTGGCGGCTTTCGGCGTTGGTACATACATGGTGCATTCGGCGGCCGGCCGGCACCGGCCGCTCAGCCCAACCCGCGCCCCACAGGCACAGTAGAGGCGTCAAGCATCCAACAACCGAAGCAGGTCCGGCGACGAAAATCCTGATTTCACGAAGCGTTCACCGCGACGACTGGCGCTGGTAGATCGGGGTTTGATTGCGGCCTCGTTCGGCGCCACAGGCTCACATTCAACGGTCGCTTGTCCTGCCTGGTTGATGTAGTTACACTAACCTTGTGCTCATCACGTACGACCGCGCGAAGCGAGAAGCCACACTTGCGGCCCGTGGTCTGGATTTCGAGGATGCTCGCCTTGTCTTTCAGGGCCCGAACTTCGAAACGCAGGACCAGCGCCGAAACTATGGCGAGAGCCGAATCATTTGCTTCCGCTACCTTGATGACCGAATGGTTGTCGTTGGGTACACACCGCGTGGCACGGATCGCCACGTTTTCAGTATGAGGAAAGCCAATGACCGCGAGCAAGAGCGCATCGCGCCCCTCCTTGGGGTCTGATCTGTCACGTGTGGCTGCCCACGTGATTCAGCCACAAGAGTATGAGGAACTCCCCGAGTTGACCGAAGAAATGCTTGCTCGGGGCAAGGTGAACAAGGGCGGTCGCCCTCGCTCTGCCAATCCGAAGCGGCTGATCTCGATTCGTCTGACCGAGGATGTAATTCAACGATGGCGAGCAACAGGTCCAGGGTGGCAAACGCGTATGGCTGAAAAGCTGGCACGGTTTGCACCGAAATGACGCCGAAGCCGTCGCTCCAGCGGCCGCCCAACGGCATTGCTCCGCGAGGTACATTCTTGGGTACAAAAGGCACACATTCGGCGAAAACTGGCCCATGAAGCCGTTTCGGTTGGGATCCGGGAAGAACGAACAGCTCAAGCTCGAACGCGGGCTTTCCTTCGAGAACATGGTCGTAGCCATTGAGGCTGGCGGCCTGATCGATATCCTGGCCCACCCGAATCCGGCGAAGTATCCCAACCAGCGGGTCCTTGTTGTGGCCAGTGACGGGTATGCGTACCTGGTCCCGTTCGTCGAGGAAGAGGACCATTTCTTTCTGAAGACGGTGATTCCCAGCCGCAAGGCCACGCGAGACTACTTGAACAAGGGTGATCCAGATGCCTGGGACCGATGCATACGAAGCAGAACTGCTTTCCGCCTTCGAGCGTGGCGCGCTCAAATCAGTCGCCACTCGGGCCGAACTCGCCAAGTTCAAGTCTGCAGCCCGCGCTACCGCGATCAAGGACCGCCGTGTGAATATTCGGTTGTCGTCGGGTGACTTGCAGGACATTCAAGTCAAGGCCCTTGAAGAGGGCCTGCCGTACCAAACGCTGATTGCCAGCGTACTTCATAAATACGTGTCTGGTCGACTCGCAGAGCGTGAGGTTCGATCGCCGGCGCCGGTTCCCAAGTCGAGGGCAGCGCGGCGGGTAGGCAAAGCCGACTCATGACGCCTTGGTCAGACGCGCTGTTCCGACCGGTTGAACACGGACCACAGCCCAGACACCCAACCCAAGAAACACCCGAATGAAAGAACACTTCCTGCTCGACCCCTCCATCGTCTTTCTCAACCATGGCTCCTACGGCGCGTGCCCCAAACCGGTGTTCGATGCCTGGCAGGGCTGGCAGCGCGAGATGGAGCGCAACCCGGTGCTGTTCCTCGGGCGCCGCTCCGCCGGATTGCTGCGGCACGCGCGCGAGCGGCTGGCGGCTTATCTGGGCGCCGATGCGGATGAACTGGTGTTCGTGTCCAACGCCACCACCGGTGTCAACATCGTCGCCAAGTCGCTGCACCTGAAGCCAGGCGACGAGGTGCTGACCACCGACCTCGAATACGGCGCCTGCCGCGCCACGCTGGCGCGCGTCTGCGCTGCTGCGGGCGCGCGGCTGGTGGTGGTGCCGGTGCCCCTGCCGCTGACCCGCGAGGGTTTCGTCGCGGCGATGGTCGATGCGATGACGCCGCGCACGCGGCTGGTCATGATGAGCCACATCACCAGCCCCACGGCGCTGCGCCTGCCGATCGAGCCGGTGCTGGCGCAGGCCAGGCAGCGCGGCATCGCCAGCCTTATCGATGGTGCGCACGCGCCAGGGCAGATGCCGCTGGACCTGGCAGCGCTGGGGGCCGACTACTACACCGGCAATTGCCACAAGTGGATGTGTGCGCCCAAGGGCACGGCCTTTCTGCAGGCGCGCAGGGAGCACCATGCCGGCCTGTTCGCGATGGTGACGAGTTGGGGCGAGGTCGCGCCCGATGGTCCGAGCGCCTGGGACGGCTTCATCGGACAGGGGCTGTTTGAACGCCGCATGCAGTGGCAGGGCTCGCGCGACCTGACGGGTTTTCTGGCGGTGCCGGCAGCGATCGATTTCCACGCCGCGCACGATTGGCCTGCGCGCCGCGCCGACTGCCATACCCGCGCGATGGCGATGATGCACCGCGTGAGCGCGCGCACCGGCATTGCGCCGATCGCCGCGGACGAATTCTTCCTGCAGATGGCGCCGCTGCCGGTGCCGCACCAGGACGCCGCCGCCCTGCGCGCACGGCTGTTCGACGAATTCTGTATCGAGGTGCCGGTGACGCAACACGCCAATGCCGATGGCGCGCGCACCTTCGTGCGCGTGTCGGTGCAGCCCTACACGACGGACGAAGACCTGGCCGCACTCGAGGCGGCCTTGGTGAAGGCGGGGACATGATGCGGGTTGCGTAAAAGGTCTGGGGCCGATCTGGTGCTTGCCATGTTGGCCATCGACCCGGCCCAGCGCCACCAGCGGTTGCGCGCGGTGACGACGAGATTTGCGTCAGTTGACGGTACGTCACGCTCAAATGGCAAATGGGGGCAGCAACACTGATAATGGGGTAATTTGATCGCCTATTACCTCAATTATTGATAAGCTTGCCTTGTTGCCTAGTTGCCTTGTTGCCCGTCGTCCATGAACTCCCTGCTACCCGAATACCTCGCCAGGCTGCGTTTTGACACGCAGCAGCTTGCCACCTTGCGTGCATTGGGGGAGTACCGCGGAAAACAACAGTTGTTCGTCGCCCAGTCAGCGGAGGTGCTGGGGGACCTGCGCCAGGTCGCCGTGGTCGAATCCACCGAGTCGTCGAACCGCCTTGAAGGCGTGGTTGTGGCGCCGAGCAGACTCAAATCACTGGTGCTCAAGAACGCCGCGCCCAAGAGCCGATCCGAGCAGGAAGTGGCGGGCTACCGAGACGCGCTGGCGCTGATTCATGAGAGCGCGGCGCACATGCCCTTTTCGGAAGGGACCGTGCTGCAACTTCACGGCATTCTGTACCGTTACATGCCACAACCGGGCGGTCGCTGGAAGGCCACCAACAACGACATCGTCGAACGCCATCAGGACGGCACTTCGCGTATCCGTTTTCGGCCGGTGGCGGCGCACCTTGCGCCGATGGCGATGATGGCCATGGTTGACCGCTACCGCGGCGCGCTCGATCGGCATCTGGCGGACCCCCTGGTCCTGGTGCCACTGGTGGTGCTGGACTTCCTGTGTATCCACCCGTTCCCGGACGGCAACGGCCGCATGGCGCGGCTGCTGACGCTGCAGTTGCTTTACCACTTCGACTACGCCGTGGGCCGCTTCATCAGCCTGGAGCGCATCTTCGAAGAATCGAAGGAGAGCTACTACGAAACGCTGGAAGCCAGCTCGCGAGGCTGGCACAAGGCGGCCCACGACAGCGCGCCATGGCTCAACTATTTTTGGGGTGCGCTGCTGCGCGCGTACAAGGAGTTCGAACAGCGGGTCGGGACAATCGAGCGAGGCCGTGGAGCCAAAGGCGACCGCGTGCGGGCCGAGATACTCAAACGCAACTTGCCGTTCTCGATATCGGAGATCGAAGAAGCCTGCCCCGGCGTCAGCCGCGACATGGTGCGGGTGGTGTTGCGGGCAATGAAGGGCGAGGGGCTGATTGCGCCTACAGGCAAGGGGCGGGGGGCGAAATGGACCAAGCTTGCCGCCAGTGCGGGGTTGAATGTGTAATGTTCGAGCCTCCGGCAAGTCCGTTGCGGACGAGTCCTTGCTCCATCCATCTGAACGCCGGTTGATATTCTTACGCCGTCAGATCGCGAACAGAATGCCCATCCTGCGATCTACCCGATCTACCTGCTGGCCATGACTCTTGCGACCTACTTGGACAAGTTCTCCCGGTTGATCGTCAACGTCCGGGACGGACGCGCCTGGCAACCATGATCGGAACTGCTGGCGGCCCAAATGGTCTGGGGCCAGCGGTCGCCTACTCGGCCTGGATCCCCGCCTTCTTCACCAGCGCCGCGTATTTGGCCATCTCGGTGCGGAAGCCCGATTGGGCCTGTTCGACGCTGCTGATGTTGATGGTGTTGCCCTGCTTGGCCATGGTTTCCTTGACGGCGGGGTCGTTGAACGCGGCCACGATGGCATCGTGCACGCGTTTGACGTTGGCGGCGCTCAAACCTTTGGGGCCGATGACGGCGAACCAGGCCTCGACCACATAACCCGGCAGGCCCTGCTCGACGAAGGTCGGAATGTCGGGTGCGGCCGCCGAGCGCTGCGCTCCGCACATGCCGATGGCGCGCAGCGCGCCCGACTTGATGTGTTGCTGCACACTGGGCAGCGCCACGGTGCCGAACTCGACCTGGCCGCCGATCAGGTCGGTCACCATCGGGCCCACGCCCTTGTAGGGGATATGCCGGGCCGTGACTTTGGCTTCGTCCAGGAACATCTCGGCCGCGAGGTGCAGGATGGTGCCGGTGCCGCCCGAGGCGAAGTTCAGCGTATCGGGCTTGCTCTTGAGCAGGGCGATGAATTCGCGCCCGTTGGTGGCGGCCACCTTCTGCGGATTCACCACCAGCACGATCGGTGTGCTGCCCACCATGGCGATGGGCGTGAAGTCGCCCGGCATGTCGAACGGCAAGGTCTTGATCACGCTGGGAAAGATGACCACGTTGTTGGACACCACCGACAGGGTGTTGGCATCGGGCGCGGCCTTGGCCAGCGCCTGCAGCCCTACGATGCCGCCCGCGCCGGGCTGGTTCTCGACCACCACGGTGGCGCCCAGCGCCTTGCCGATGGCGCCCTGGGCCGCACGCGTGATGGCGTCCACGCCCGAGCCGGTGGCATTGGGCAGGATGAAGCGCACGACGCGGTCACTTTGCGCGCGCGCGCCTGCGGACCACAGGCCCAGGGAAATTGCGGCGGACGCGCTGGTCAGGTGGCCCAGGGCGGCGCGGCGGGTGAGGAAGTTGTGCATGGTGTGTCTCGTTGGTGGTTGTGGTGGACGGAAGAAGGAAAACAGTGGACTGGAATCTACCGCAAGCGCGTCGGTAAATCGACCCGCATTTCCCCTGAGGCGCCGCAGGCTCATACGCCTTGGCGTTCAAAGATATGAACCATTCTCCCTGAGCTTGGCCTGCCCGAACGGATCTTGCCGGTCGAACACCATTTGGTATCAGGCCACCGCGCGGGTCGCGCGCAGGCGCTCGATCGCGTCGTGGTCCAGGCCGAGCTGTTCGAGCAGCGCAGTGGTGTCCTGGCCCTGGGTCGGCGGGTGCTGGCGCAGGCCCAGGCGGTGCCCGTCCATCGTCAGCGGCAACAACGCTGCGCGGGCGGTCTGCCCGGCCCGGGGGCCATCGGTCAGGCGCGTCTCGGCGAGCCCGCCGGTGGCGCGCAAGTGGGGGTCGTCGAGCAGTTCCTCGGGCCTGACGATCGGCGCAAACGGCAGGCCGGCCTGTTCGAAACGCGCCGACAGGTCTGCTGCCGTGAAGGCCTGCAGGCGCTCGCGCAGCACCGGCATCAAGCTGGCGCGCTGGTTCACGCGGGCGTTGTTGTTGCTGTAGCGCGGGTCGGCCTTGAGGTCTGCAAAACCCAGGATGTCGCAAAAGGTGTCCCACTGCGCGTCGCTCACGGCGGCCAGGAAGATCTGCTCGCCGCCGTGCACCGTGAACACGTCGTACACCGCCCAGGCGGAAATGCGGTTGGGCATGGGGTCCGGCGGCACGCCGGTGATCGCGTACTGCAGCATGTGCTGGCCGACCAGGAACACGTTGTTCTCGTACAGCGCGGATTGCACTTCCTGGCCCTTGCCGGTGATGCCGCGCTGGATCAGCGCGCCCAGCACGCCGATGGCGCCGAACATGCCGCCCATGATGTCGTTGACGCTGCTGCCAGCGCGCAGCGGGTCGCCGGGGCGCCCGGTCATGTAGGCCAGCCCGCCCATCATCTGCACCACTTCGTCCAGTGCGGTGCGGTGCTCGTACGGGCCGGGCAGGAAACCCTTGAGGCTGGCGTAGATGATTTTGGGGTTGGTCGCCGACAGGCTCGCGTAGTCCAGGCCGTACTTGGCCATGGTGCCGGGCTTGAAGTTCTCGGCCACGACGTCGGCGGTGGCGCACAGGCGCCGGGCCATCTCGGCGCCCTCGGGGTGCCGCAGGTCGAGCCGGATGCTCTTCTTGTTGCGGTTGAACATCGGGAAGAAACCCGCGCCCGCACCCAGCAGATGGCGTGTGCGGTCGCCGTCGATCGGCTCGACCTTGATGACTTCGGCACCCAGGTCGGCCAGCACCATGCCGCAGGCGGGGCCCATCACCATGTGCGTGAACTCGACCACGCGCAGGCCGTCGAGTGGCAGTTTCCTGCTGTCGACGACGGGAGCCGCGGCGCCCGGTGCTGCGCCGTGTCGAGCCTGGTCGGGCGACATGGCGGGGTTCATGCCGGCACCTCGGGTTGTTGTGCGCCGCGGGCGACCAGGGTCTTGGGCAAACCGGCCCGGGCAATGCTGCCATGCAGGTCTTCTCCGGCCAGCCAGCCGGCCACACGCTCGCGCAGCGTGGCGAGCTGGGCAAAGTCGATGCCGGTAGCGATGCCCATGCTGTCGAACAGATAGACCAGGTCTTCGGTGGCCACGTTGCCGCTGGCTCCAGGCGCGTGCGGGCAGCCGCCGATGCCGGCCAGGCAAGCGTCGAAGCGGGTCTCGCCGGCCTGCAGCGCGGCCACCACGTTGGCCATGCCCAGGCCACGCGTGTCGTGGAAATGGCCGCAGGCCAGCCGGTCACCGGCCACGGCACGCACGCTCGCAAACAGCCGTTCCACCTGCCGCGGGTCCGCATAACCGACCGTGTCGGCCAGGCCGACGCGGTCCACACCCAGCGCGAGCACGGCCTGCACCAGCCGCACCACCTCGGCTTCGGCCACGGCGCCCTGCAAGGTGCAGCCGAACGCGGTGCTGATGCCGACCTCGATCCCGATGCGCGCGCCGCGCGCACGGCGCGCCTGCACGATCGCGCCGATCTCCGCCACCACCTCGTCGGGCGTCTTGCGCAGGTTGGCCAGGCTGTGCGCATGGCTGGCCGACAGCGGCAGCAGCATCCAGTCGGCACCGCTGTCCATGGCGCGCTCGGCGCCCTTCAGGTTGGGCACCAGCACCGACACGCACAGGCCCGGCAGCGTTTTGGCATAAGCCACCAGTTCGGCCGTGTCGGCGAGTTGGGGCAGCAGCCTCGGCGGCACGAAGGAGCCGACCTCGATTTCGCGCATGCCCGCCTGGTAGGCCGCCAGGATCCACTGCTTCTTGTGTTCGGTGGGCAGGGTGCGTGTGATGCTCTGCAGGCCATCACGCAGGCCCACCTCGCGCAGGGTGACTTGCTCGGGCCAGCGAAAAGTCGGGTTGGTCATGGGCGAACTCCAGCAGTCAAGACAGGCTTGGAGTTTAAAATATTCCGATTAATCAAATAATTCAATTTTGGAAGTTTACTTGTTCCTTTTGAGAACATATTAAATGCGTGACCTCGACCTGACCACCCTGCGGCTGTTCGTGACCGTGTGCGACAGCGGCAACATGAGCCGCGCCGCCGAGAAGGCCAGCATGGTCGCCTCGGCCGTAAGCAAACGCCTGGCGCAGCTCGAGCAGACCGTTGGCGCCACGTTGCTGGCGCGCAAACGCCATGGCGTCGCGCCCACGGCCGCCGGCCAGACGCTGCTGGAACATGCCCGCAGCATGCTGCTGTCGGCGCACCGCATCGAGCGCGACATGGCCAGCCACGCCGCCGGCGTCCAGGGCCGCGTGAATGTGCTGGCCACTGCCTCGGTGATGGCCGAATCGCTGGCGGACGAGATCGCCGCCTTCCTGCAACAGCCCGAGCACAGGAACATCCAGATCGACCTGGAGGAACGCATCAGCCCGGAGGTGGTTCGCGGTGTGCGCGAGCGCGTGGCGGCCATCGGCATTTGCTGGGATGCCGCCGACACCGGCACGCTGCACACCGTGCCGTACCGGCAAGACCACCTGTGTCTGGCCGTGCCGCGCGGCCATGCGCTGGGCAGCATTGCGCGGCTGCGCTATGCCGACACGCTGGACTACGAACATGTCTGCATGCCGGTCAATTCGGCGGTCGAGGTGATGTTGCAGCGCGAGGCCAGCCTGCTGGGGCGGCGGCTGCAACACCGCGTCATCGTCACCAATTTTGAAGCCGCGTTGCGCGTGGTGCGCGCCGGCCTGGCGATCGCGCTGGTGCCGCGCGAAGTGACCGGCCTGTACGCCGAGGCCTACGGGCTGGACATCCTGGCGCTGCACGAGCCCTGGGCGCGGCGCCAGTTCGTGTTATGCCACCGCGGTGCCGATGAGCTTGGCCCGCCCGCCACGCTGTTGCTCGACTACCTCGGCCGAGCCCACGCGATCGCCCCCGCCGCGACCGCGCCGGCAGCGCCGCGCCGGGTTGCCCCCAGGCAAGCGCGCACCGCAGCGCGCACACCGGAGGCGGCCAAGTGAGCGCCGTCCCGGGCGGCTCCCAGGCAAGCGCGCACCGCGACTCGCACAGCGGAGGCTCCCCGGCGAGCAGCGTGCCCTCCGTCGCATTCGACGCCCCGTGCAAACTGCTGTTCCTGAGCCAGGACCCGGCCTGTGTGCGCCGCCAGCTCGGGGGCGCACCGCTGACCCAGGCCGAAGCAGGCCCGCTGCGCGACGATGTGTCCACCGACGAAATCACGCCGGTGGCGATCCTGAGTTGTTACGACGCGCGCCTGGGCGCCTTCGCCCATACCGGCCTGCGGTGTGGCGACCAGAACCCGGTCGGACGCGACGCATTGCGCCAGTCGGGCGTCTCGGTGCTGGTGGCCGGGCAACGTTACGGCAAGGGCTCTTCGCGCGAACACAGCCCGATGGCGGAAAAACTGGCCGGCATCCGGCTCGTCGTGGCCGCCAGCTTCGAGCGCATCTACCGCCAGAACGCCGACAACATCGGCCTGTGGACCTCTACCGACCTGGGTCTGGTGGAGCGGCTGTTGTCGGGCGCGCCCATCACGATCGACGAGTTGCTGCGCGACCGGGACGACTTGGCCGCGTCGGTCCTGCGCGAAGGCGGGCTGTTGCGTTTCGGCCAGCGCCACATGCGTGGCGTGCAGCATGCCGGCCCCGCCACCGATGCACCGGCCGCCACCGGCCCCAGGACCCTGTTCGAAAAAATCCTGGCGCGCCACTGGCTGCCGACCACGGTCACGCCGGGCGCGCCGCGCATCGGGCAGGGCGGCTTTGTGCGCGCGGACTGGCGTTTTATCCACGAGTACTACACCGGCATGGGCGCCCACATGCTGCAGGCCACGCTGGACCAGCCCGTGGTGCTGCACCAGCCGCAGTCCATCGTCGTCTTCGAAGACCACACCTCGTATGTCGAGCAAAGCCCGGCGCACCTGCGCTCGGGCCTGGTGCCGCAGATGGCCGCCATGTGCCGCGCACAACGCGCTTTCGTGGCGCAGCACGGCCTGCGCCAGCACCGCACGCTCACCGAAGCGGAGGTCGCGCAGGACGACGGCAGCAACGTGGCGGGCATCTCGCACGCGATGATGGCCGAGCATTACGCGTTGCCGGGCCAGCTGGTGGTGGGCACCGATTCGCATACCCCGCACAGCGGCGCCCTGGGCTGCGTGGCCTTCGGTGTCGGCACCACCGACATGGCCAACGCCTTCGTCACCGGCGCGGTGCGCATCACCGTGCCCGAGGTGCTGCGCGTGGACCTGTGCGGGCGACTGCCGGCGGGTGTGACCGCCAAGGACCTGGTGCTGCACCTGCTGGCCCAGCCGGGCATCCGTGCCGGCGCGGGGGTGGGCAAGGTGTTCGAATTCACCGGCCCGGTGGTGCGGGCCATGTCGATCGACGAGCGTGCCACGCTCACCAACATGACGGCCGAACTCGGCGGCCTGACCGGCATCGTGGCGCCCGACGCCACGACCATGTTGTTTCTGCACGAGCGCCGCGGCGTGGACATGGTGCTCGAGCCGTGGATGTGCAGCGACCCCGGTGCCAACTATTGCGATGTCATCACGCTGGACTGCGCCGCCCTGTCACCGTTCGTGGCCCGTCCCGGCGACCCCGGCAACGGGCTGCCACTGGCGCAGTTGAAGGAGCGGGTGGCCATCGACATCGCGTACGGCGGCTCGTGCACGGCGGGCAAACGCGAGGACTTCGACCACTACCACGCCGTGCTGCAGTGGGCGCTGCAACACGGCCTGCGCAAACCGGAGCATGTGCAGCTGTTCCTGCAGTTCGGAACCACCGCCGTGCGCGACTACTGCCGCGCGCAGGGCTACCTGCCGGTGTTTGCGCAGGCCGGTGCCGTGCTGCTGCAGCCCTCGTGCGGCGCCTGCGCCAACTGCGGCCCGGGGTCCTCCACCGAGGCGTCCCAGGTCACCGTGAGCGCGATCAACCGCAACTTTCCCGGCCGTTCCGGCCCCGGCCAGGTGTGGCTGGCCAGCCCGCCCACGGTGGTGGCCAGCGCCATGGCCGGGCGGCTAATGTCCTTCGAGGAGCTGCGAACGCTGGCCTGACACCGGGCGATGGCGACGCCGCATGGCGGTGGCGCATGGCCAGGGGCGCGCCGCCGACCTCCTGCGCTCCTTGCAGCACGGGCTTCGACGATTGCGCGCGCGACGGCGGCCGGCCAGCCGTGCGCTCAGCCGGTGGCGCTTTTGCAGGGCCGGAAGATGCGCACCGTGCAGCTGCTGCAAACCCGCGCATCGAGCCGCCGATACAGGCTGCCGAACACGTCGTCGCCGAGCATGAAAAAGTTGTCGGCGCCGATCGTGTCGAATGCGCCAGTGCGACGCAGCATCTCGAGCGGCTCGTTCTTCAGGTTGAAGATGTACAACGCGCCGCCCATGGCACGCCGTCGGCGCGCTTCCTGGGCCAGCAGCTGGGCGCCGGCAATGTCCACGAAGTTGATGCCCGACGCCACCAGCAGCACGCTACGCTGCATCGGCGCGCGCTCGTCGATCTGCTGCAGGGCCTCCTGCAGGTGGCTGACGGCGCCGAAATAGATCGAACCGTTCAGGCGCACCACCTTGAGCTGTGGGCAATCCGGCAGCCCGGTATCGGTGCTGAAACCCAGCACATGTTCGTGGTCGGCCGGCTTGACGTCTTCCAGCGGCGGACGCGAGGTGCGGTTGAGGTACAGCATCATCGACAGCAGCACGCCGATATAGATCGCGAACTCCAGGTTCAGCGTCAGGGTGGCGATGAAGGTGGCCGCCAGCACCGCGGTTTCGGACCGGCTGGCGCGCACGATCTCGGCGATGTGGTGGAAATCGATCAGGCCCCAAGCCACCACGAACAGGATGCCGGCCATGGCGGCAATCGGCAGGTACGCGGCCAGCGGCGCGAGGAACAACATGATCAGCAGCAGGAACACCGCCGACAGCACGGCCGCCAGCGGGGTCCTTGCGCCAGCCTCGTAGTTCAGGCCGCTGCGGTTGAACGAGCCGCTGGAGGCATAACCCGAGAAAAATGCGCCCGCCA
Organism: Betaproteobacteria bacterium; assembly: GCA_031381865.1. Taxonomy (GTDB): domain Bacteria; phylum Pseudomonadota; class Gammaproteobacteria; order Burkholderiales; family Burkholderiaceae_C; genus CAISIP01. The sequence continues at coordinate 17,047 of JANMYG010000549.1, forward strand.
GGTTGGACAGCCCCTGCCCGATGAATTCCTGGTTGCCGTCGATGCGCTGGCCGCTCTTGAGCGCCACGGCGCGCGATATCGATACCGCTTCGGTCAGCGCCAGCAGCGACACGGCCACCGCGATCGGGACCAGTTTTTCGATCGTGTCGGCCGAAAAATCCGGCCGCGAGAGTGGTGGCAGCCCGATCGTCAAGGCGCCGATGCTGGTGATGCCGGTACGCGTGTTGGCGAAGATCTGGTCCAGCAGCGCGGCCACCAGGCTGCCGGCCACCATCGCCGCGATCATGTGCGGCATCCTGGGCCACCAGCGCCGCGCCGCGAGGCTGGCCAGCATCGTGGCCAGCGCCACGGCCAGCACGAACAGGTTGATCTGCCCGGCCTGCTGCACCAGGCCGGCCAGCACCTGGAACACCGAGGCGCCGCGCGGCAGCGCGATACCGAAGAAGTTCTTGACCTGGCTGGCCGCAATCAGCACCGCGGCACCGGCGGTGAAACCGACCACCACGGTGTGCGAAACGAAGTTGACCAGCGCGCCCAGCCGCAACACGCCCAGGCCGAGCTGGAACACGCCGACGAGCAGCGTCAGCGTCAGCACCAGCCGCACGTATTCCGGGCTGCCGGCGGTGGCCAGCGGGCTCATGGTGGCGAAAACGACGATCGAAATGGCGGTGGTCGGCCCCGACACCAGATGCCATGAAGACCCCCACAGGGCGGCGACGATGGCCGGCAACATGGCCGCGTACAGGCCGTATTGCGGCGGCATGCCGGCAATGGTGGCGAAGGCCACCCCCTGCGGCACCAGCACCAGGCCGCCGGTCAGCCCGGCAACGGCGTCGGCGCGCAGGGTGGCGCGATTGACCATCGGCCACCAGCGCAGGAACGGGAACAGGCGAAAGAGCCAGTCTTGGGTAGGCATGAACGCACTTTGCAGGTTGGCCGCGACCTGCCCGATGCAGTGCCGCAAGCTGTGCAGCGATAGTACAGGGTGGCCTGCGGACCAGGAACTGGTCCTGGCGCGCGTCGTCAGGGGCTGGGCGGCTGCGTTGCACCGCCTGGTTCGCACGTCGCGGCGTTGACCTGCAATCCAGGCGATCTCCCCGGATCGGGGACCGGGGCCTGCACCATCGGGTCCCGCATCACGGAGCGGACAGGTTCGAGCTCAGTGCGCGCCCACCTGTTTGGCCGCCTCGACCGCGCCCTTGGCATCCCCGCCGGCGCCATTGAAGAACAGGTTCAGTCCGACCGCCGACAACGACGCCAGCAGAATGCCGGACTCGATCAGCGGGTGGATGCCGTGTGCCATCCACTGTTTGAAGTTGGGGGCGATCAGCGGCACCATGCCCAGGCCGATCGACACCGCGACGATGAACAGGTTGTACCGGTTGGTCTTGAAGTCGACGCCCGACAGGATGCGGATGCCGGTGGCGGCCACCATGCCGAACATCACCAGGCCGGCGCCGCCCAGCACGACCGTGGGCAGGCTCTCCACCAGCGCCGCCATCTTGGGCACCAGTCCGAGCACGATCATGATCAGCCCGCCCGCCACGCAGACATATCGGCTCTTGACGCCGGTGACGCCCACCAGGCCGACATTCTGCGAAAAACTGGTGTACGGGAAGGTATTGAAGATACCTCCGATCACGGTGCCCAGGCCGTCGGCGCGCAGGCCGCGCGTGAGGTCGGAGCGGCTGATGTCGCGCCCGGTCATGTCGCCCAGCGCCAGGAACATGCCGGTGGATTCGATCATGACGACGATCATCACCAGCGTCATCGTGAGGATCAGCACCGGGTCGAACACCGGCACGCCGAACTGGAACGGCAACACGATGTCGATCCAGTTGGCCTTGCCCACCTTGTCGAACTGCATCATGCCCATGAACGTGGCGACGATGCCGCCGATCACGATACCCAGCAGCACCGAGATGTTGCTGACGAAGCCGCGCGCGTGTTTGGCGATCAGCAGGATCGATACCAGCACGATGGTCGCGACAAAGATGCCGTCGAGCGGCGCATACCGGGGGTTGGGCAGCGAGCCGACCAGCGCCAGTCCCTTGGGCACCGCGGGCACCACGCTGGCCAGCGGCGCGCTGGCGTCGGCGGCCGGCGTGATGGCGGCGCTGGCCATCGATCCGACTTCAGCCAGCCAGCGAGCGTGTTCCGGATTCACCATGCTGGGTGCCGTCGGCCCGAACGGGTTGCCGAAGATCCAGTTGATGCCGATGCGCATCAGGCTGATGCCGATCACCGCGATGATGGTGCCGGTGACCACCGGCGGGAAGAAGCGCAACATGCGGCTCATCACGGGCGCCAGCAACATCGCCAACACACCGGCGCCGATGATCGAGCCGAAGATGATCTGTGCACCGGCCGCGCCAGGCGTGTTGTTGGCCATGGCCACCATCGGCGCCACCGAAGCGAACGAGACTCCCATCATCACCGGCAGCCGGATGCCGAACCACTGGGTGGCGCCCAGCGACTGGATCAGCGTGACGACGCCGCAACAAAACAGGTCTGCCGAAATCAGCAGGGCGACCTGTTCGGGACTGAGCTTGAGCGCGCGCCCGATGATCAGCGGCACCGCGACGGCGCCGGCGTACATCACCAGCACGTGTTGCAGGCCGAGTGTGACGAGGCGGCCGGTGGGCAACCGTTCGTCGACCGGGTGAATGCTGGAACTGCTCATGTCGGTGTCTCCGGTGAATAGATGGTGGCCTCGGCCGGGCCGAAATTTTCGTAAACCGAACTGTATACACATTGCGGCCCGGCGCGCTCAGGGAAAACCCGTCCGCTGGGGCGCCGGGCCGCCGGCGCGTCGGCCGTCCCGGGCCGGTTCAGCCCAGCAGGTCGAACAGGCTGCGCGCGATCACCTTGGTCGCGCGGCGCAGGTCTTCCAGCTCAAGGCGCTCGTCGGCGCGTTTGGCGTTGGACTCCAGCACGGTGCGCGGGCCGGCGCCGTAGATCACGCCGGGAATGCCGGCCTCGCAGAACAGGCGCACGTCGGTGTACAGCGGTGTGCCCAGCGCCGGTATCTTCTCGCCGAACACCTGCTCACCGTGTTTCTGGATCGCCTGCACCAGCGGCTGGTTGCCAGGCAAGGGCCGCATCGCGTTGGCCAGCAGCATGCGCTTGATGTCGACCGTCACGCCCGGGCGCTGCGCCGCCGTGTCCTGGATGATCTGGCGCAGCGTGGCCTCCACCTGCGCCGGGTTTTCCTCCGGAATCATGCGCCGGTCGAGCTTGAAGCTGACCCGGCCCGGGACCACGTTGGTGTTGGTGCCGCCTTCGATCATGCCGACGTTGAGGTACGGGTGGTTGATGCCTTCGACCTGGGAACTGATCGTCTTGTAGAGCGTGTTCTGCGCGTACAGCGCATTCAGGATGGCGACGGCGGCCTGCATCGCGTCGACCCCCGAGTCGGGAATGGCGGCATGCGCCATCTTGCCATGTACCGTGACTTCCATCTGCAGGCAGCCGTTGTGCGCCGTGATCACCTGGTAGCTGAAACCGGCAGCGATCATCAGGTCGGGATGGATGATCTTGTGTTTGAGCAGCCACGCCGGGCCGACTTCGCCACCGAACTCCTCGTCGTAGGTGAACAGCAGTTCGACGCTGCCTTTGGCGGGTTTGGTCACCGCTTCGAGCGCACGCAACGCGAAGGTGTAGGTCGAGAAATCGCACTTGCTGACCGCCGCCGCGCGGCCATAGATCTTGCCGTTCTCGATTGCGCCGCCGTAAGGATCCTTGGTCCAGCCTTCGCCCGGGGGCACCACGTCGCCGTGCGCATTGAGCAGCACGGTCCTGCCGCCACTGCCGTAGTTGCGCCGCACCAGCAGGTTGGTGACCGACGCCAGCCCGCAGGCCTGCACCTCGGACTGCGGCACCGGGTACTTCTCGGCCTCCAGCCCGAAGCCCTGGAGCAGTTCGGCGGTGCGCTCGGCATGCGGCGCGTTGTCGCCCGGCGGGGTGTCGGTCGGTACGCGGATCAGCTGCTGCAGGAACGCCACCTGCTGATCGAAATGCGCGTCGACCCAGGCGTCGAGTTGTTGGTAGGTGTTCATGGCAAGGATTCAGGCCTCGTCGGCCAGTTGGTGAAGCAGCGCGAGGAAGGCGTCGACCGCCAGTTGCATGTCGTCGCTGGTGGTGGATTCGAGCGGGTTGTGGCTGATGCCGGAGTTCTGCCCGCGCACGAACAGCATCGCCTGCGGCATCACTTCATGCAGCTTCATCGCGTCGTGGCCGGCGCCGCTGGGCATGTGGTGCAGCGGCACGCCGAGGCCGTCGACCGCGCGCTCCCAGTGCGCCTGCAGCGCGGGCGCACTCGGCGCCGCCGACGCGCGCATGGTTTCCTCGAGCGTGTAGCGGACCTGGCGGCGCTCGCAGACCTCTTCCAGGCGCAGGAAGATGTCGCGCACCATGTCGTCGCGCTGGCGGTCATTGGGCGCGCGCATGTCGAGCGTGAACTGGCAGCGCCCCGGCACCACGTTGGTGGAGCCGTTGGGAACCAGCAGCTGGCCGACCGTGGCGACCGAGTCGCCGTCCTGCGTGGCGCGTTGCTCGGCCGCCAGGATCAGTTCGGCCACCGCGGCGGCGGCGTCGCTGCGCCGGTCCATCGGCGTGGTGCCGGCGTGGCAGGCGGTGCCGGTCACATCGACCGCGTAACGCACGCTGCCGTTGATCGAGGTCACGATGCCCAGCGGCAGGTCGAGTTCGTTGAGCACCGGGCCCTGTTCTATGTGCACCTCGACGAAGCCCAGGTAGTCGTGCGGGTTGCGTTTGAGTGCGTCGATGTCTTCGACACGCAGGCCGGCATGGCGCATGGCGTCGCGCATCGTGATGCCATCGGCGTCCTGCTGGTCGAGCCATTCGTGGCGGAAGTCGCCGATCAGGGCGCCCGACCCCAGGAACGTGGCCTTGTAGCGCTGGCCTTCTTCTTCGGCGAAACCGACCACTTCGATGTTGTAGGGTAGTCGCACGCCGGCGCGCTGGAGTTCGCACACGCAGGCCATCGGCACGAATATGCCCAGGCGGCCGTCGTATTTGCCGCCGTTGCGCACGGTGTCGAAATGGCTGCCGGTCATCAGGGTGCGCGCATCGCGCTTGCCGGCGCGGTAACGGCCCACGACGTTGCCGACGGCATCGATGGCGACCTCGTCGAAGCCGCAGGCGCGCATCTGCGACGCGATCTGCGCCGCGCAGGCGCGGTGCGCATCGGTCAGGTAGGTGACGGTGAGCTGGCCCTTGTCCGCATAACCCGGGTCGGTGTGCGCGGCCAGCTGTTCGTGCCAGTCCCAGACCTCGTTGCCCAGTGCCGGCACATGGCCGAACTTGTCGTTCAGCCGCAGCTCGACGATGCGGTGGATGTTGCGCAGGCACTCCTGCGACTCGAAGTTCGGGTGGTTGAGCAGGCGCCGCTCGAACGTGGCGAGGATCTCGTGCTTGGACAGGCCCAGGCCGCGTGGTCCGCGCACCGCCAGGATGAACGGAAACTCGAACTTGGCTTCGTAGGCGGCATTGAGCTGGCCGATGCGTTCGAGTTCGTCCGGCGTGCAGTTGGTCAGGCCAGCCCGGCCCTGTTCGCTGGTCGACTCGGCGGTGAGGCTGTTGTCGACCATCGCCTTGCCGGCCAGTTCCGGGTGGGCCCGGATCAGCGCCAGTTGCGCGTGCCGGCCCGCGGCCTGCAATACCTGCACCATGCAATGCTTCAGGTGCGACAGCGAGCGAAACGGCCGCTCGGCCAGCGCCCGTTCGGCGATCCAGGGCGAGTGTTCGTGCAGTCCCGCCAGCAGCCGGGCCGCCTCGTCGAGCGGGGCGTCGTTGAGTTGTCGCAGCGTCAGGGCCATGGTTCAGTCTCCGCGGTACGGGTGGATCTGCTGCCAGTGCCGGGCGATGTCGAGCCGCCGGCAGATCCAGACCCGCTCGAAGCCTTGCACATAGTCCAGGAACTTCTGCAGCGCGCGCATGCGCCCGGGGCGCCCCAGCAGCCGGCAGTGCATGCCGATGCTCAGCATCTTCGGGCGGTCGGCGCCCCCCGGGTCGCCCTCGGCGTACAGGACGTCGAAACTGTCCCGGAGGTAGGTGAAGAAGTCGTCCCCCTGCGCGAAGCCCTGGGCCGAGGAAAAGCGCATGTCGTTGGTGTCGAGCGTGTAGGGCACGATCAGTTGCGGCACCACCGTGCCATCGGTCTTGCGCACCTTCATCCAGAACGGCAGGTCGTCGCCGTAGTAGTCGCTGTCGTATTCGAAGCCGCCGAAGTCCGCCACCAGCCGGTGGGTGTTGGGACTGTCGCGCCCGGTGTACCAGCCCAGCGGCCGCTCGCCGGTGAGCTGCGTGATGATCTCCATGCCGATGCGCATGTGCTCGCGCTCCACCGCCTCGTCGATGTTCTGGTAGCTGATCCAGCGCCAGCCGTGGCAGGCGATCTCGTGCCCCAGCTCAACGAAGGCAGCGCAGACATCCGGGTGCCGCTGCAAAGCCATGCCGACCCCAAAAACGGTCAGCGGCAGCTGGCGTTTTTTGAACTCGCGCAGGATGCGCCAGACGCCGGCGCGCGATCCGTATTCGTAGATGCTTTCCATGCT
>JANMYG010000551.1:0-1664 GCA_031381865.1 Betaproteobacteria bacterium
ATTGGGCACGTCGTCCTCGCCCGGGTGGCCTCCGCATTCGAAGCCGTCCACGCTCACCGCATCGCAGCCGATCGACTCGGCCTTGAGCGAGTGGCGCACCGAGGTGCATTTGTGGATCACCTTGATGCCGGCCTCGTGCAGCGCCGGCAGCCATTTCTGCGGGTTGTTGCCGGCGGTTTCCACGACCTTGATGCCGCCGTCGATGATCGCCCGGATGTAGCCTGGGTAGTTGGGTGCCGCGAGCACCGGCAGGAAGGTGAGGTTGACGCCGAAGGGCTTGTCGGTCATCTCGCGGCAGCGCCGGATCTCGTTGGCCAGCAGTTCGGGCGTGCGCTGCGTCAGGCCGGTGATGATGCCCAGGCCGCCGGCGTTGGACACTGCTGCCGCCAGTTCGGCGAAGCCTACGAAATGCATGCCACCCTGGATGATGGGGTGCTGGATGCCGAACATTTCCGTGATCTTGGTTTTCATTCCGGGGTTTTCCTTGGTGGCTGGAGTGGATGCATAAACATTAGCCCGGCACATTAGCCCGGCGGCGCGGCCGCTCGCGTCACCTGGGGGACATGATCGGCGCGGGCCCCTGGAACCGCGGCGCGCGCCGTTCCAGGTTGGCGTGCACCGCCTCCAACTGAGCGGGCCCGCCCATGAGCGCCGCCGGGCCGTTCCCAAGGGCGAATTCCGCAATGCGCAGCATGGAGGATGCCTGATGAGCGCCGCCTGTTCGTCCGACTCCGCCTGCAGCAGTTGCGCGGCTGCACTGTCCAGCGAGTGGTGGGCCTGGTTGAACAGCCGCTTGGCGGCGCGCACCGCCCCCGGGCTGCGTTGCGCCATGGTCTGCGCCAGCACGCGTGCCTCGGCCAGCGGGTCGGCGCAGGCACGTGTCGCCAGGCCGATCTGCACCGCCTCGTCACCGTGGACGATGCGCCCGGTGTAGGCCAGCTCGTGCGCCACGTCGTCGCGCAGCAGGCCGCGCATCAGCACCAGCCCCGCCATGTCGGGCACCAGGCCCCACTTGATCTCCATCACGCTCATCCGGGTCTGCGGCGTCACCAGCCGGATGTCGGCGCCCAGCGCGAGCTGCAATCCGCCGCCGAAAGCCACACCGTGCACCGCGGCGACCACCGGCACCGGCAATTCGCGCCAGCCCAGCGCCACGTACTGCGAGGAGTTGCAGATGCCGTGGGTGCGCGCCAGCAGCCGCTGCCCCGGTGGCTCGGCGCCCGCTCCCATGGCAGCGAACCGGCCCATGTCGAGCCCGGCGCAAAAGGCCTTGCCTTCGCCGTGCAGCACCACCGCGCGCAGGCCCGGCTCGGTCTTGAGGCGGTCGATCGCCGCCGCCAGCGCGGCGAACATGGCCGCGTCGAGCGCGTTCATCTTGTCGCCGCGTACCAGGCAGACGTCGGCGACGCCGTCGCTGTCGATGTCGATGCGTACTCGGTCGTTCATGCGGTTTCTCCTTGGGTGAAGCGTTGATTCTGCGGTGCCGGGCACCACGGCGCAAAGCGCATTCTCCGCATCGTGCACGACGCCGGCGTGGGGCCGGGCGTACCGTCGCATCCCGCACCCTATTGAGGTTTTCGATATTCAAGACACCGTTCGCCCTTCGACAGGCTCCCTTCGACAGGCTCCCTTCGACAGGCTCCCTTCGACAGGCTCCCTTCGAC
>JANMYG010000571.1:0-8002 GCA_031381865.1 Betaproteobacteria bacterium
CCAAGGGCGCTGGGGGGTGTTGCGCCACTTGCCAAGGCACCAGCCTTGGCTGCGCGACGCGCCTACCCCAGCGCCCTTGACCACCCCAGCGCGGGCGCATTGAATCGCCTCTCACGCTCTGACCCACGTCGCCGGCGCAAAGCGGGCCAGTATCCTGAGTAGAATCAAAAAGTCGATGCTACCTAGTCATGCCCACCAAAGACAATAATCCCGGCTTGCTGTCCAAGGTCGCCAAGTTCGTCCGCAATCCGACGACCAACTGGACCGATCTGGACAAACAGGAGCCGGAACCGGATACCGGCTACAGCAAGCAGGCGCTCAAGGAAATGATCGAGCGCAAGCGGCAAAACGATTTCGTCCGCAAGCGCGAGTTCGACCAGTTGCGCAAGCTGCGCAGCCGCGACCCTGGTGCCGACAATCCGGACCTGGCGGGTCGACCTTCCTACTTTCAAAGCAGCCTGCCCTCCAACCCGGGTGAGCGGGCGATGACGATCAAGAAGATCGACGAGATCGAAGCACAGATGTCCAACCAATGGTGGCAGGGCAAGGGTGCTGGAGCCAAACCCCCGGGCATGGCGGCGACACCCGATGCGCTCGATATCCCGGCCGCGCCCAAAGCGGCGCCTGCTGAAGCGGTGGATATGGGTTACGCGCCGACCAAGTTGAGTCCCATGGCGTCTGAGGCCTACGCGCCGACCAAGTTGAGCCCCATGACGTCCGGGCCCTACGCGCCGACCCGGTTGAGCCCGATGGCGCCCGATTCGCTGGCGGCGGACCATGCCGATTTCATGCCGACGCAAACCAATTCGGCATTCGGACGCAACGCGTTGTTGCCACCCACGCCGGCGCCGATGGCGGCCAGCCGCTGGGGCGCGGACGTTGGGGCCCGTTCTGCTTCGTGGTCGCAGGATGCTGGTGGCTTTGCGAACTCCCGGTCTGTTGCCGTCGAACTGGTGGATGTGGTCACCGACCCGGATCTGGAAGAAGCCGCGATCCGGTTTGCCAACGGGGACAATTCCGGCGCGGAAACCGGTCTGCTCACCGCCCTTCGCAGCGGTGAGGTGCCGCGCGACCTCGCCCAGACCTGGACTTCGGCGCTGTTCGACCTGTACCGTGCGACCGGCCAGCAGGCGCGCTTCGACGGGGTCGCGATCGAATATGCCGAACGCTTCGGCCGGTCCGCACCGACCTGGTTCTCGATGCCGGACCTGCTTGGAATGAAGTCCGGCACTTCCCTGTCCGCGACCGTACCCTCGCAACTGATGCAGGAACCGCTCTGGAGCAGTCCAGCCGTCTTTGGCCGCGCGTCGGTGGATGAGCTGCGGCTGGCCATCGCCAACGTCGATGCGCCGTGGTTCCTCGATTGGACCGAATTGGACACCCTGGAGCCGGATGCCGTGGAGCCGCTGGGCAGCCTGTTTGGCGAATGGTGTGCCACGCCGGTGCAACTTCGGTTCAGGGGCGCGGACAACCTGGAGCGTGTGCTGCGGTCCTGCACGCCATCCGGCGACAAGACGGTCAGCCCGGCCCGGTGGCGCATGCGCATGGATGCACTGCGCATCATGCAGCTGCAGGACGAGTTCGAACTGGCGGCGCTCGACTACTGCGTCACTTTCGAGGTGTCGCCGCCGTCCTGGCAAGACGCCCGCTGCAGCTATTTTCGAGTCTCCGCGACCACGTTGGCGGCACTGAACCCGGACATCGACATGCCCGACGACGCCGAGATGGGCTCCGGCCCGGTGGACGCGGACCAGCAGGGCCATACCGCCCCCATGGGCATTGATTCGACGCCCGCGGCGGTGGCCGAGTTGTCCGGCGAAGTCCTGGGGGAAGCGACCGAGGCGCTGGATCGGCTGGAAGCCGCCCGCCAGGGGGCCGACCGCCTGGTGATCTCGTGCGCCAATTTGATCCGCGTGGATTTTTCCGCGGCGGGCAGCATCCTGAATTGGGTCGCGCTGCGCCAGAGCGAGGGCTGCCATCTGCAGTTCCGCGACGTGCACCGCCTGGTTGCCGCTTTTTTCAACGTTATCGGCATCACCGAACATGCCAGGGTTGTGCTGCGCAGCAATTGAGCCGCGCGCCCGGCGCCCGCCCCGGGCGCGCTTGCAATCACCCGCTTTGCCCCGATGTCACTACGGTATGGAACAATTTCACGGAACCACCATCATCAGCGTTCGGCGCACCACGGCTGCCGGCACCGAGGTGGCGATCGGTGGTGACGGGCAGGTTACGCTGGGCAATATCGTCGTCAAGGGCACCGCCCGCAAGGTACGCAAGCTCTACCATGGCAAGGTGCTTGCGGGCTTCGCCGGCGCAACCGCCGACGCATTCACGCTTTTTGAGCGCTTCGAAGCCAAGCTTGAAAAGCACCAGGGGCACCTGGTGCGTGCCGCGATCGAGATGACCAAGGATTGGCGCACCGATCGGGTGTTGCGGCGACTGGAGGCCATGCTGGCGGTTGCCGACAAGGACGCGTCCCTCATCATCACCGGCAATGGCGACGTGCTCGAGCCGGAAAACGGCATCGTCACGATCGGCTCCGGTGGCGCCTATGCGCAGGCGGCGGCAGTCGCGCTGCTGGGCCATACCGAGTTGTCGGCCCAGGAGATCGTCCGCAAGTCGCTCGAAATTGCGGGCGAACTGTGCATCTACACCAACATGCACCACACCATAGAGACACTGCCTTGAGACCCGTTTGCGCCACCCACCACGTGCCAGGGAGCCGGCCATGTCGTCCCTGAGTCCGCAGGAGATCGTTCGCGAGCTCGACAAACATATCGTCGGCCAGCACCACGCCAAGCGCGCGGTGGCGATCGCATTGCGCAACCGCTGGCGACGCCAGCAGGTCGAGCCGGGCCTGCGGGCCGAAATCACGCCCAAGAACATCCTGATGATCGGCCCCACCGGCGTGGGCAAGACCGAGATTGCGCGCCGCCTGGCACGCCTGGCCGATGCGCCATTCATCAAGGTCGAGGCGACGAAATTCACCGAGGTCGGTTACGTCGGCAAGGACGTGGACACGATCATCCGCGATCTGGCGGACGTGGCCGTCAAGCAGATGCGTGAAACGGCCAAACTCAAGGTGCGCGAACGCGCGCACGACGCCGCGGAAGAACGCATCCTCGACATCCTGGTGCCGCCCGCACGCGGCGAATTCGGCTTCGCGCGCAACGCCGAGACACCAGAGAACACCGCCCGCCAGGCGTTTCGCAAGAAGCTGCGCGAAGGCCAGCTGGACGAGCGCGAGATCGAGATCGACGTGGCGGAATCCAAGCCGCAACTCGAGATCATGGGGCCGGCCGGCATGGAAGAGATGACCGAACAACTGCGCGGCATGTTCGGCCAGCTGGGGCAGCAAAAGCGCCAGAGCCGCAAGATGCGAATCGACGAAGCGCTCAAGCTCGCGCAGGACGAGGAGGCGGCGAAACTCGTCAACGAAGACGACATCCGCGCCCAGGCCCTGCACGCGGCGGAGCAGAACGGCATTGTCTTCATCGACGAGATCGACAAGGTCACGTCGCGATCGGAAGGCAGCACGGCGGAGGTCTCGCGCCAGGGCGTGCAGCGCGACTTGCTGCCACTGGTCGAAGGCACGACCGTGTCGACGAAATACGGCGTCATCAAGACCGACCACATCCTGTTCATCGCGTCCGGCGCGTTCCATCTCAGCAAGCCCAGCGACCTGATACCTGAATTGCAGGGGCGCTTCCCGATCCGCGTCGAGTTGCAGTCACTGTCGGTGCAGGATTTTGAGTCGATCCTGACGCAAACCCACGCGTCGCTGGTCAAGCAGTACCAGGCTTTGCTGGCGACCGAGGAGGTGGTGATCGAGTTCTTGCCCGAAGGCGTCACCCGGCTGGCGCAAATTGCGTTCGACGTAAACGAACGCACGGAAAACATCGGGGCCAGGCGGTTGTCCACGGTGATGGAACGCCTGCTCGATGAAGTGAGTTTCGACGCCAGCAAACTGCGCGGCCAGACGGTGGTGGTCGACGCCTCATACGTCGACGGCCGGCTTGCCGAATTGAGCCAGGACGAAGACCTCTCCCGTTACATCCTGTAAACAGGGCGGCGCTGGCGGCGGACCGGCTTCAAGCAACACTTTCATAGTGTGGCCTAAGTCCTTAATTTAGAACGATTTTTGTCGCAAACAAGCCTCAAATTTCGCCTCTAAGTCCTTGATTTCATTGAAAAAAATTGTTGCACGGACAGTTGCGCCGTTCGCATTTGCTGCTACAGTGCAAAAAAGTGCAATTAAGTGGTGAATGGTGTGATTCGGTCACAACATCACCACCGGTTTTACCAATCGAGGGTGCGCAGTCGTGTTTCAAGGGGCCTCGTCTCTCAGTCTGGATGCGAAGGGACGGCTTTCGGTGCCGACCCGGCACCGTGACGTCTTCGGCGGGCAAAACGGCGGGCAACTCACGATCACGCGCCATCCGCACGGCTGCCTGATGATTTTTCCGCGCCTGGAATGGGAGCGGTTCCGCGAACGGGTCGCCCAGCTGCCGATGTCGGCGCAATGGTGGAAACGCATTTTCCTCGGCAACGCGATGGACGTGGACATGGACGGGACCGGCCGCGTGCTGGTTTCGCCCGAATTGCGCGCGGCCGCCGGCATCACGCGCGACACCATGCTGCTGGGCATGGGAAACCACTTCGAGCTGTGGGACAAGACCATGTACGACACCCTGGAGGCGAAGGCCATGCAGGGTGACATGCCGGATGTGTTCAAGGAATTTTCCTTTTGAAAGCCGACCGTGAACAGTGGGTGGACACACACAACCGTGTTGTTGAACGAAGCGGTCGATGCACTACTGGCAAACCCGCCGCAGGCGAGCGCTGCCGTTGCAGCGCCCGCGCGGACCTACGTCGACGCCACGTTTGGCCGCGGCGGCCATGCGCGGCTGGTCCTGTCGCGACTGCGGCCCCACGACCGCTTGATCGCGTTCGACAAGGATCCCGCCGCAATCACGGCGGCGGCACAGATCACGGACGCGCGATTTTCGATTCGCCACGAGGGGTTCGAGCAGCTCGCGCACCTCGAGCCGTCGTCGGTCGCCGGCATCCTGATGGACCTGGGGATCAGTTCACCGCAGATCGACGACCCGACGCGCGGCTTCAGTTTCCGGTTCGAGGGCCCGCTCGACATGCGCATGGATACAACACGCGGCCAGAGCGTGGCCCAGTGGCTCGCCACGGCGCAAGCGGGTCAAATAGCGGAGGTGATTCGTGACTATGGTGAGGAACGGTTTGCTGGCGCCATTGCAAAGGCGATTGTTGCTCGCCGACAGGAACGGGGCCCAATTTCAACCACCACCGAACTGGCCCAGCTCGTGGCTGACGCGGTCAAAACCCGCGAGCCGGGCCAGAACCCTGCAACGCGCACATTTCAGGCTTTTCGGATTTTCATCAACGCCGAGCTTGAAGCGCTGCAGGCTGCCCTGAGCGCGAGCATCGATGTACTGCAACCCCAAGGCCTGTTGGTCGTGATCAGCTTCCATTCACTTGAAGACCGGATTGTCAAACAGTTCATTGCCAGCCACGCGCGCGAGCAATTTGACCGGCGCGCGCCGTTTGCCGCGCCCAAGTTGATGCGCCTGCAGGCGCTGGGGCGGGTCAGGCCGTCCGCCGCCGAGGTGGCCGCCAATCCGCGCTCGCGCAGCGCCATCATGCGCGTGGCGCGAAGGATCAACCCATGACGCCACAGCGCCCGTCCGGCAGCGCGCGCCCCGGCAAGCGGCGCGACCGCACGACCGTGCCCGCCGATCGGCGATTCGTCGCTGCCGCAGTACAGACGGGCCTGGCGCCATGACGCGACTCAACCTGGTCCTCCTGCTCGCAGTACTCGCGAGCGCGTTGTATCTGGTCAACGTGCAGTACGGATCGCGCCGCCTGTTCACCGAGCTCGACTGGGCGGTTTCCGAGGCACACCGGCTGGAGCTGGAAAACGAACGCCTGCAGGTCGAGAAACGCGCCCAGGCCACACCGCTGCGGGTCGAAAAACTGGCCAAGGAACAGCTGCAGATGCGATCCGCGTCGCCGGCCATCACGCATTACGCGACCTACTCCGATGCCACCGCGCCCGGGGCCGATGCCCCCGGCGCGGCGCCAGCGCGTGATCCACGCATGTCAGCGGGGCGAATCCGGTGACCCGCGGCATTCCCTACACATCCAGCCCGTTGCTGGCCAGCCGCACACCGGTGTGGCGCAGCAAGTTCGTGGTGGCCGCCGTGGCCGCCAGCTTTCTGGGGCTGGCGGGCCGGGCCGTCCACATCCAGGTCCTGGCCAACGACTTCTACCAGCGCCAGGGCGAGGTGCGCTTCGCGCGCACGCTCGCGTTGCCGGCCAACCGCGGGCGCATCATCGACCGCAACGGGTTGATCCTTGCCTCGAGCGTCCCGGCCCCGAGCATCTGGGCCATCCCCGAGGACGTACCGCGTGATGAAGACCAGCTCAAGCAGCTGGCCCGCCTGCTGGAATTGCCCCTGGCCGAGCTCAACCGCAAACTCGCCGACGAAGACAAGACCTTCGTGTGGCTCAAGCGCCAGGTGGACGAACCGGTGGCGCAAAAAATCGCGGCGCTCGGCATGAAGGGCATCTACCAGCGCAAGGAGTACAAGCGCCAATATCCCGAGGGCGAGGCGGCCGCGCACGTGGTCGGTTTCACCAACGTCGAAGACATCGGGCAGGAAGGCGTGGAGCTGACCTTCGACAAGGAACTGGCGGGCCGCGCCGGCTCGCGCCGCGTCATCAAGGACCGGCTCGGTCAGGTGGTCGAGGCGGTGGGCGAGGAAATTCCCCCGGTCGACGGCCGCGACCTGCAGCTCAGCATCGACAGCAAGGTCCAGTTCTTCGCCTACCAGAAGCTGCGCGATGCCGTGCTGCAGAACAAGGCCAAGGCGGGCAGCGTCGTGGTGCTCGACGTGGTCACCGGCGAGGTCCTCGCGCTGGCCAATTTCCCGAGCTACTCGCCGGCCAAGCGCCAGAACCTCAGCGGCGCACAGCTGCGCAACCGGGCGCTGACGGACACCTTCGAGCCGGGCTCGACGATGAAACCGCTGGTGATCGCTTTGGCGCTGGAAAAGGGCCTGATCACGCCCGAGACCCCGATCCAGACCGCGCCCGGGCGGTTGATGATCGGCAGTTCGACCATCAGCGACGCCCATCCGCAGGGCCTGCTGACGGTCAACCAGGTGATCCAGAAATCCAGCAACGTCGGCACGGTGAAGATTGCCATGCGCATGGAGCCGCGGCAAATGTGGGAAATGTTCAGCCAGGTCGGATTCGGCCAAAAACCGCACCTGCCGTTTCCGGGCGCCGTGAGCGGGCGCCTGCGCGCATTCAAGACCTGGCGCCCGATCGAGCAGGCGACCATGAGTTACGGCTACGGGCTGTCGGTCAGCCTGTTCCAGCTGGCCCACTCCTACACCGTGTTTGCCCGCGATGGCGAACTGGTTCCGGTGACGATGCTCAAAGCCGAACATCCGACGCCCGGCGTACGCGTGATCGACCCGCAACATGCCAATGCGGTGCTGAACATGCTGCACATGGTGACCGGGCCGGGCGGAACGGCACCCAAGGCGCAGACCATCGGTTACTCGGTTGGCGGCAAGACCGGAACCGCCTACAAGCAGGAGGGCAAGGGCTACGCGGAGAAGAAATACCGCGGCGTCTTCGTCGGGATCGCGCCGGTGGACAAGCCGCGCATCGTGGTGGCGGTGATGATCGACGAGCCCAGCAACGGGAAGTATTTTGGCGGTGACGTCGCCGCCCCGGTATTCAGCGAAACGGTGCAGCAGACGCTGCGTATGCTGGGGGTGGCACCCGACATGGCGGTCAAGCCGCAGATCGTCACCGCGGTCGAGGAAAGCCTGTGATGCACGAACTGCACACGCCGGGCGAGGCCGCGTCGTGGCTGCGCCAGCACGTTCGGGGCACGCTGCAGACCGACAGCCGCAAGCTCGCGCCGGGTGATGGATTCATCGCCTGGCCGGGAGCG
>JANMYG010000865.1:0-22430 GCA_031381865.1 Betaproteobacteria bacterium
GTCGGGCAGCTGGTCGGCGAAATGGACCGCATTTCCCAAACCACCGAGTTCAACGGCTCCAAGCTGTTGGACGGCTCCTTCGGCACGCAGCAGTTCCAGGTCGGCGCCAACGCCAACCAGACCATCACCGCGGCCACTGCCAACCTGCGCACCAGCGTGTATGGCAACAACCAGGTGCTGGCGGCAGGTGGTGCCGGCACATTGGCCGCTGCTGGCGCCAACAGCACGACCGCGGGTTCCGTGGCCATCAACGGCGCCCTGGGCAGCGCCACCGTGACGGTGGCGGTCAACAGCACCGCCAAGGCGAACGCCGACCTGATCAATGTCCAGAAAGGCAATACCGGCGTCAGCGCCACGGCGCGCAACGACCTGAGCCTGGCGTTCGCCGCCACGGGTAGTTATGCCATCACGCTGCAGTCGGACAACACGACGGCGCAGGCGATCTCGTTCACCGTGACCGCGACCGGCACCTCCGACGGCCTGTCCGCCGCCGTATCCGCCATCAATGAGCAGACCTCCAAGACCGGTGTCACCGCCGCCCTGAACGCCGGTGGCACCGCAGTGGTGCTGACCAATGCCACGGGCAACGACATTTCGGTGTCCGATACGACGGTCGCCAACGCCGGCAACGTCACGGTACAAAAGCTCGACAGCGCAGGTTCCGCCTCCGGTGGCACGTCCGTGCTCACGGCGGACGTCACGGCCGCCACCGCGACGGTGGTCGGGTACATCACGCTGGACTCCGAGAAGACTTTCTCGACCGACGTGACCACGTCGAATGCCTTTGCCGATGTCGGCTCCACGCTCAAGAAGGTGTCGGACCTCGACGTCACGACCTTCGCCAAGGCGACCGATGCGCTCAAGACGGTCGACTCGGCGCTGGCCTTCATCAGCGGTGCGCGCGCCAAGCTCGGCGCCCTGCAATCGCGCTTCGAGACCACGATTGCCAACCTGCAGGTGACATCGGAGAACCTGTCGGCATCGCGTTCGCGCATCGTCGACGCCGACTTCGCCGAGGAAACCGCCAACCTGTCGCGGGCCCAGATCCTGCAGCAGGCCGGCACGGCGATGGTCGCACAGGCCAACCAGTTGCCACAGGGCGTGTTGGCCCTGCTGCGTTGATCGCTTAAACCGGCCGGGTTGCCTGGCGCGAAGGACTGGAGCAATCACTGGCGGCGGCGGACTTCTTGTCCGCCGCCTTTTCGCTTTTTGCCTTTCGCGGGGTGTTGTCGGTTCAATTTGGCTCTTAAGCTGTGGCCAGCGACCAGATAATCGACACAGGCCTGCGTGTTTTTGCCACGACGTGACTTGCATACATGTCGGTCACCACTGAAACTAAGTCTTGGTCAGGAGGTTTGCATGGCTACCATTTCATCACCGGGTATTGGCAGCGGACTGGACGTCAAGTCCATCGTGTCGCAGTTGGTGGCACTGGAGAAACAGCCGCTGACCAAGCTCAAGGTCCAGGCGGCCACCGTGCAGACGCGCATTTCCGCGTTCGGGCAGATCAAGTCGCTGATCTCCACCCTGTCGGATACGGTCGGCACACTCAACAGCCTGACCACCTACAACGCCGTCAAGGCGACGTCTTCCAACAGCAAGGCGGTGGCGGCCAGCGCCGCCGGTGGCACGGCGGCCAACAGTTTCAGCGTCAAGGTCGACAGCCTGGCCAAGGCCCAGGCCACGGCGTCGGCGGCGTTGCTTCCGGTCGGCGGGGCGCTGGGCGCCGGCACCTTGCGGCTCGAACTCGGCCAATGGACGGTGGCGCCTTCGTCGTTCGCGCCGGTGTCCGGCGGGTCGCCGGTGGACATCGTGGTGAGCGCGTCCGACACCGTGACCGACATCGCCAGCAAGATCAACGGCGCCGGCGCCGGAGTCAGCGCCACCGTGCTCAACGACGTCTCGGGCCAGCGGCTGCTGCTGCGTTCCACCGCGACCGGGGAAGCGGCCGGGTTCCAGCTGAGTGTCCTGTCGGACGCGGATGGCAATGCCGCCGACGCTTTGGGCCTGTCCCGCCTTACCGTGGGGTCCACCATCGACTACGGCGAAAACGCCAGGATCCAGGTCAACAACATCGCCGTGAGCTCCGCCACCAATACCTTCACCGACGTGGTCTCGGGCATCACCCTGACCGCTGGCGAAGTCAGCGCCACGGCGGTCGAGATTTCCGTGGGTCGGGACCAGGGTGTTCTCACGGGCGCGATCGACAAGTTCGTCGCCGCCTACAACGAGGTCAACGGCGCGCTCAACGAACTGACCAAATACGACCCGGCGACCAAGGCCGCCGGTCTGCTTCAAGGCGACTCCACCGCGATCGGCCTGCAGAATGCGCTGCGCGGCATCCTGCAGTCGACGACCGGTGGCTCCGCCTACCAGCGGCTGGCCGACATCGGCATCAGCCAGCTGCTCGGCGGCGACCTGGCGGTGGACAGCGCCAAACTGACGGCGGCCCTGGCCAATGGCGACGAGGTGAAGAAGCTTTTCAAGAGCGACAACAGCAACGCGCTGACCAATGGCGTGGCGTTGAAACTGAAGACCTTCGCGCAGGGGGTGCTGGCCACCGACGGGCTGTTCACCAGCAAGGATGCCGCGCTGAAGCGCTCGCTCGAGCTCAACACCAGGGACCAAAGCCGGCTCAACGACAAGATCGCGCGCGTCGAGGCCCAGTTGAACCGGCGCTACAGCGCCCTGGACGTGCAACTCAACAGCCTGACCGCGCTGAATGCCTATGTCACCCAGCAAGTCGCGCAATGGAACCGGTCGACGGGATGATCACGGTGTCAGGCGGGCGATTGGCGGCCATTTTTCTGTCTGGACCGGCTTGATTTGGCGCGTGGATTGCCGATAAGGCTGGCATAGATGCAAGGAATATGAACATGTTCACCCCCGCCCGCACCAGATCGGCTTCCGCCTACAAGAAGGTTGGTGTTGAAACCAGCGTCGACCAGGCCAGTCCGCACGATCTGGTGGCCATGTTGTTCGACGGCCTGCTGCTGGCCGTGGGCTCGGCGCGTGCGGCGCTGCAGCGCGGCGACATCAAGAGCAAGTGCCAGCATATCGTGGCGGCCGTGCGAATCCTCGAAGAAGGGCTCAAAGGCGGCTTGAACCTGGAGCTGGGCGGCAAGCTGGCCGCCAATCTGATGGACTTGTACGGCTACTGCGTGGTGCGCCTGACACAGGCCAATGCCCGCAACGACGATGCCGCCCTGGCCGAGGTGCTGCGGCTGATCGAGCCGGTCGCCGACGGCTGGAAACAGATCCGCCACGCCAATACCCCGCAGTTGCAGGCTGCTTGAAGGCCGGGAGACCCTGAATGCAACAACAACTTATCGACTATTACCGGGCAATCGAGGACAGCAGCCGCAAGATGCTGGATGCGGCCAAGGCCGAGGATTGGGACGAGGTCGTGCGCCTCGAAGGTGCGTGCGCGGTCCTGATCGAACAATTGCGTTACCGCTCGCGCAGCGAAGACCTGTTGCCGGAGCAGCGCGCCGAGAAGACGCGCATCATGCAGCGCATCCTCAGCAACGATGCGCAGGTGCGTTACCTGGCCGAGCCGTGGCTGGCGCATTTCGAGAAAAAATTCGACAGCCTGCAGCAGTTGCTGCATTAGGCCGGGGCGGCAGCCGCGCTGCGGCTAGGCTCAGGCCCTGGTCGGGGCGGCGCCCGGCTCAGACCTGCATGTTCATGATGTCGGTGTACGCCTGCACCATGCGATTGCGCACGTGCAGCGTGGCCTGGAATCCGATCTGCGCCTTCTGGATCGCGACCATGGTCTGTTCCAGGCTCACGGCCGGGTTCTCCATCTGCACCTGGTGCTGCAGCTGGGTGGACTGGTTCTGCGCCGCGCTGACGGCGTGCAGGGCGCTTTTCAGTGCGCCTGAAAAGCCGGCGTCGATGCGCTCGGGTGTCTTGCCGGCCGCTGCGCCGGTGACCAGGGCAGGCCGGACCGCGGCGGGCATGCTGGCGGGTGCAAGTCGAAGATCCATGGGCTGTTCCTGTGCATCACTGTTGAACCGAAGCCATCCTAGCGCCGGCCAGGACCGGTACTGTTTTGAATTGGCCGGTGATTGCCGGGCTTATCGGGCCGATGTTTGCGGGGTCTGGCCGAATAATCCAGTCCACCCAAGGCGCAAAGCCGCACCTCCACGTACCGGAACGCCCGATGCCCGCAGTAGCCACCATTTCCGCCCAACCGTCCTTCACGCAGAGGCTTTCCGGCCTGGAGTCAGGCCAGCGCGTGCGCCTGGCGCTGGGCATCACGTTGCTGGTGGTGGTGGGCATCATTGGTGTGCTGATGGGTCGCCAGGCGGAATGGCGTGTCCTGTACGCCAACCTGGCCGACAAGGACGGCGGTGCGATCGTCGCGCAGCTGTCGCAGATGAACGTCCCGTACAAACACGCCGAAGGCGGCGGTGCGATCCTCGTGCCGGCCGACCGGGTGCACGACACCAGGTTGCGGCTGGCTTCGCTGGGCCTGCCCAAGGGTTCGGTGGCCGGTTTCGAGATGATGGAGTCGAACCGCTTCGGCATGACCCAGTTCCAGGAGCGCTTGACCTTCCAGCGCGGCCTGGAAGGCGAACTGACGCGTTCGATCCAGGCGCTGTCTTCGGTCCAGAGTGCCCGCGTGCATCTGGCGCTGCCGAACCAGAACGGGTTTTTCCGGGAGCAACAAAAACCGTCCGCGTCGGTGCTGGTGAGCCTGCATGCGGGCCGCACGCTCGACCGGGCGCAACTGGCAGGGATTGTCCACCTGGTGGCCTCCAGTGTTCCGGAGTTGACGCCGGCGGCCGTCAGCGTGCTCGACGACACCGGCAAGCTGCTGTCCAGCCCCACCGATGGCCATGGCGGTGCCGGCGGCGTGGACGACCAGCAATTGCAGTACGTGCAGCAACTCGAGCAGCTCTACAGCCGCCGGATTCTCGATATCCTGGAGCCGGTGGTCGGGCGCAAGAACATCAAGGCGCAGGTGACGGCCGAGATCGACTTCTCGCAGACCGAGTCGACATCCGAGTCGCACCGACCCAACCAGGCGCCGGACTCGACCGCCGTCCGCAGCCAGCAGCTGGTGGAGAGCAGCAACGGCGGCGGCGCCGGCGCAGCTGCCACCGGCGTGCCGGGAGCGACGTCGAACCAGCCCCCCGGCGCGGCGGCAGCCCCTGTCAACGGGGCCGCCCAGACCTTGAGCGTGGCTGGCGTGACGGCCGCTGGCGCCGGCGGCGCTTCCAAACGCGAGTCGATCATCAACTATGAAGTCGACAAGACGGTGCGCGTGGTGCGCGGCAGCACCGGACTGGTCAAGCGCATCAGCGCTGCCGTGGTGGTCAACCACCAGTCGGTCACGGACGAGAAGGGCAAGACCAGCATCACGCCGCTGAGCCCGGAGCAGATCGAAAAAATGACGGCCCTGGTGCGTGAAACAATCGGGTTCAACAAGGAGCGCGGAGACTCCGTGAACCTGATGAACGCGCCATTCACGATCGAAAAGCAGACACTGACCGAGGTGCCGGTGTGGCGCCAGCCCGAACTGCAGGATCTTGCGCGCAGCTTCGCGTGGCCGGTCGGCACCCTGTTGCTCGCCGCCCTGGTGCTGATGGGTGTGGTTCGCCCGGCCCTCAAGGCGCTGGCATCGGCACGCGGCCCGGCGCAGGCGGCGCAGCTCGACGCCGTGGTATCGGACGAGCCGCCACGGCCCGCCCTGTCGGCAACCCCCAACAACCCGCCGGTAGCGCTGGCGTCGCCGGAACAGCTGCGGCTCGAAGATGCGCGCAAACTGACGCGCGACAACCCGCAGGCGGTGGCCAACATCGTGAAGGCCTGGATCGGCAGCGAGGCGCCGGCCTGATCCGGCGCGGCGGTACCAACCTATGTCTGAAGACGGATTGCAGGACGCTGCCATTTTGCTGATGTCGCTCGGCGAGGCCGAGGCGGCCGAGGTTTTCAAGCATCTGTCACCCAAGGAGGTGCAGAAGCTCGGGGAGGCGATCGCCCGCACCAAGACCATCACGCGCGAGCGCGTGGCCGAAGTGGTGGGCAAGTTCACGGGCGTGGCGGCTTCGCAGAGCCTGATGGTGACCGATTCGAGCGACTACGTGCGCTCGGTGCTGAAGCTGGCCCTCGGCGACGACAAGGCGACCTTGCTGATCGACCGCATCCTGCAGGGCGGCGACGTGTCGGGCATCGAAAGCCTGAAGTGGATGGATTCGATGTCGGTGGCCGAACTGCTGCGCAGCGAACACCCGCAGATCGTGGCCGCCATCCTGGTGCATCTGGACTATGACCAGGCGGCCGATGTGCTGAAGAACCTGTCCGAGCGCCAGCGCAACGAAGTCATGTTGCGCATCGCCACCATGGAGGGTATACAGCCGACCGCGCTCAAGGACCTCAACGAGGTGCTGTTCCACGTCTTGTCCGGTGGCGACAAGGTGCGCAAGTCCTCGCTCGGCGGCATCAAGACCGCCGCCGAGATGATCAACCTGATGGGTACCGCGATCGAAGGCACGGTGGTGGAGTCGATCCGCAACCACGATCCCGATCTGGCCCAGAAGATCGTCGACAAGATGTTCGTGTTCGACGACCTGATCAAGCTCGACGACAAATCGGTGCAGATGGTGCTCAAGGAGGTGGCCTCGGATACGCTGATCGCGGCGCTCAAGGGCGCGCAGCCGGAACTCCGGGACAAGATCCTGGCCAACATGTCTTCGCGCGCGGCCGAAACCCTGCGCGAGGACCTGGAGTCGCGCGGGCCGATGCGCCTGTCCGAGGTCGAGGCGCAGCAGAAGGAGATCCTCAAGACCGTGCGCCGCTTGTCGGACGAGGGCCAGATCGTGATCGGCGGCGGCGCCGCCGACGCGATGGTCTAGGGCAGGCCAGCCAATGCGCAACGATTCACGATTCATTCCGGGCGAGGAAATAGACGCGGTTTCCCAGTGGAGCTTCGGCGCCGTCGATACCGCGTCGCTGCGCCAGGCGGCAGCGGCCAGGGAGCGGCAGGACGCGCAGGACCTGGCGCGCGACGAGGCGCTGCGGCAACAGGGTTTCGCCGAAGGTTTTTCGCAGGGCCAGGCGCACGCCATCGTGGACGCCGAAAAGAAGATCCAGGACTATGCCGCGACCCAGGGCCAGCAGGCGGCCCGGCATTTCCTGCAGCTGTTCGGCGGCGCCGAAGACCAGTTGGCCCGGGCCCAGCAGGTGATGGCGCGTGGGGTGCTGGAACTGGCGTGCGAGCTGGCGCGCCAGGTCGTGCGGCACGAGTTGGCGGTCAACCCGAACGTCCTGCAGCCGGTCATCCGGGAAGCGCTGGGCCTGCTGGCCGATGACAGCAAGAGCGCGGTGGTGCGCCTCAACCCGCTGGACATGGAGGTGCTGCAGGACGTGGTGCAGACCGAGTTCGCCTCCCTCGCGCTGACCCTGATCGCTGACGCGACGGTCAAGCCGGGGGGGTGTTTGGTCAGCTCCGCGGGCACCGTGGTCGACGGCAGCCTGGACACCCGGTGGCGGCGCGCAGTGGCCAATCTGGGCCTGAACCTGCCCTGGGAGGACTAGATGGTCGTAGACCAGCCCACCGCCTGGCGCGAATTCCTGGACGGAGCCTGCAACCGTGTCCAGGCCGGCAGCGCCCTGGAAGTGCGCGGCACCCTGACCCGGCTCGCCGGGCTGGTGCTGGAGGCCAGCGGGCTGCGCATTCCGGTCGGGTCGCAATGCATGGTGAGCATGCCCGCGCAGGCGCCGGTGCTGGCCGAGGTGGTCGGTTTTTCCCACGACCGGGCGTTTCTGATGCCGGCCGGCGACGTACACGGCCTGTCCAGCGGCGCCAGCGTGGTGCCGGCGGCGGCCTACGTGCCGGTTCCGCGCCTGGGTGATCCACCGCACGACGGTGTGGAACTGGGCGCGGGACTGCTGCGCCTGCCGCTGGGCGACGGCCTGCTGGGCCGCGTGGTCGATGCGCATGGGGCGCCGATGGACCGCAAGGGTCCGATCGCCAATGTGGTGTCGGTTGCGCTCGATCGCAAACCCGTGAATGCCATGGACCGGGCTCCGATCCGCGATGTGCTCGACACCGGTGTGCGTGCCATCAACGCCCTGCTGACGGTCGGGCGTGGCCAGCGCATCGGCCTGTTCTCGGGCTCCGGCGTGGGCAAGAGCGTGTTGCTGGGAATGATGGCCCGCTACACCAGCGCCGACGTGATCGTGGTGGGCCTGATCGGCGAGCGCGGACGCGAGGTCAAGGAATTCATCGAGGACATACTGGGCGACGCGGGACGCGCGCGTTCGGTCGTGGTGGCGGCGCCGGCGGATGCCCCGCCGATGTTGCGCATGCAGGGTGCCGCCTATGCGACCGCGATCGCCGAGAGTTTCCGGGACCAGGGCAAACACGTGTTGCTGCTGATGGATTCGCTGACCCGGTATGCCATGGCGCAGCGCGAAATCGCGCTCGCGATCGGCGAGCCGCCCGCCACCAAGGGTTATCCGCCCTCGTGCTTCGCAAAGTTGCCGCAGCTGGTGGAACGCAGTGGCAACGGGCTGCACGGCGTCGGTTCGATCACCGCGTTCTACACCGTGTTGTCCGAAGGCGACGACCAGCAGGACCCGATTGCGGACGCGGCGCGCGCCATTCTGGACGGCCACATCGTGCTGTCGCGCGCGATGGCCGAGTCGGGGCACTACCCGGCGATCGATATCGGCCAGTCGGCGTCGCGCGTCATGCACAACGTGGTGTCGCGCGAGCATTTCGAACTGGCGCGGCGTTTCAGGTCGATCAGCGCCCGATACGAAAAGGGGCGCGACCTGGTCCAGCTCGGCGCCTACGTCAACGGGTCGGACCCGTCGATGGACCAGGCCATACAACTGCACGCTGCCATGACCGGTTTGCTGCAGCAGGACATGTATGCCGCGGCGCTGTTGACGGACAGCGTGCAGGCGATGCGGTCGGTGCTTGAGCCAACGGCCGACCGATGATGGCGGGCCCACCCATGATTTTCCACATTGAAAGCCGCGGATGTCCGAACTGAAAAGTGTGGTGCTGGCAGTCGATATGGCGACGCGCGTGCGCGACGACGCGGGCAAGCTTCTGCTTCGGGCGCAGCGCAAGTGGCGCGCGGCGCTGGACCAGATCGAACAACTCGAGAGTTATGCGGCCGACACGGAATCCAAATGGTCGGTCACGTCACAGGTGTGTGCGGTACCGGAAATCGTCCGGAATTACTACCAGTTCATGGGTCGCCTGCAGCAGGCGATCGACCTGCAGCGCGGCGTGATCGCCGATCTGCAGCGGGAAATCGCCGCCGCGAAGGTGGCCTTGCTCGATGCCGAGATCCGCATCGCCAGCCTGAACAAATTGTTGTCGAAGAAGCAGACCGTCATCGAGCGCCGGCAGGCCGTGCGCGACCAGCGGCAACTCGACGAGTTCGCCGCAATGCAGCATCGCAGGCTGCGGCTGGTCAGTGAAACACTGGAGACTCCATGAGCATAGAACGAAGCGGCGCCCCGGCCGCACCAGGCCCGGCAGCGAAGGCCGCCACCGTGGCTGGCAGGCCCCACGCCGTGGGTGCCGACCATGCCGGCGGCGCGGGCGCGCGCTCGTTCGTGTCGGTTCTGTCATCGGTGGGGTCGCAAGAACTCGAGGCACCGGTGGCGCCCGCCACGGCGGACTCCGGCGCGCTGGCGGCCGCGCTGCTGCCGCTGCCGGCACCGGACCCGGCCGACCTGCTGGGACAAGGGCTGAACCGCAGGATCGCGCCGCCCGAAGCGGAGCTTGCGGGTCGACCGGACGGTGCAGTTCTGCTTCAGTCCGCGGGCCAGCCGGACAGTGCGACGCAGCCGCAGCTTGCCGGTCTGCCGGGTGCAGCGGGTCGACCGGAGTTTGCGGGCCGGGCGGATGTCGCCGATGCGGGGATAGCTGCGGCTGCGGCGCTCGGGATGTTGCCGGTGCCAGGTACCGCTGGACTTGCCGGCGCGGTACGGGACGCGGGGACGCAACAGCCGGAGCGCGCGCTTGGCGCGGCGGCTGGGTCCTCCGCCAGGCCTGGCGCAACGGGTTCGGGCGCCGCGGCCGACAGTGCGGGCCTGGCCAGGGAGCGGCTCGAGAACGCCGTCGATGCGCGCGCCCAAGCCGCGCCGGAGCCATCTGCCGGGCTGCCATCGCGCGCCGGCGCCGAGGTGGAGCCGACCCCGGCGGACACCGGTCTGGCGCCACTGCCCAAGGGTGCCGCCTTGCGCAGCGGCGGCCTGCGCGAAGCCGCCGCGGCCGCCGACAGGCAATGGCATGCCGGCCAGCCTGCACGTGGCGCGGACACCGCGACCGCTGGTGGCGCATGGTCAGACGCGCTGGCCGGGTTGGCCAGGGGACCGGCCAGCCCGCGCGCTGCGGACCGGCCGCTGTTGCGTCCCTTGCTGGCGGCCGGCTCGGTGTCGACGGGTTCCTGGGCCGAGCAGGCCATGGCGGGCGGCAACGGCCCGGTTGGGGCGACCTACACCATCGAGCCGGCGACGCCGGTGCCCGAGGTGGCGGTGGCGGAAAAAATGAATTACTGGATTTCGCGCGGGGTCCAGAACGCCGAACTGAAACTCGACGCCTTTGGTGGCGGGTCGGTCGACGTGAGCATATCCGTCAATGGCAACGACGCGATGGTCGAGTTCAGGACTGACCAACCGGAGGCCAGGCGCTTGTTGCAGGACGCCATGGGGCACCTGCGCCAGATGCTCGAGGGCGAGGGCCTGGTCCTGTCGGGTGGTTTCGTCGGCACCTCGGCGCAGCGCGACCCGGGTGCGCAGGACCGCCGAAGCCAAGCCCAGGCCGCCAAGAGTGCGCCGGCGCTGGTCGAGCTGCGCCCGACCGAAGCAATGTCCGCCCTGAGCCGCACACCGGGACGGGCAGTGGACTTGTTTGTCTGAGCGCCTGTGCCGGCGGATGACCGATGGAATGCCATGCATTTCTGCCCCTAATCGGCCGATCGCGCTGTGGCCGGCGCGGAATAATCGACCATGAACAGTGCCACCCCAGGATAAATCGTGTCTGACAAAGCCGCCGAAGCAGTTGTAGCCGCGCCCAAGAGCAAGATGATGCTCCTGATCGTGGGCGTCGCCGTCCTGATCCTGGCGTTGGGCGGTGGTGGTGCCTGGGTATACGTCAGCAAGCAGCGCGCGGCGGCCGAAGCCGATGACGAGGAAACCGTGGCCAAGCCGGCGTCCGGGCAGGCGCCAATCTACCTTCCGCTGGACAACATGGTGGTCAATCTGGCCGACCCCGGTGGCGAGAAGGTGGCGCAGATCGGCATCACGCTGGAATTGACCGATTCGCATGCGACCGAGAAGGTGAAGCAGTTCCTGCCGACGATCCGCAGCGGCGTGTTGCTGCTGGTATCGCAGCGGACGTCCGAGGAATTGCTGCAGCGCGCGGGCAAGGAGAAACTGGCGGCCGACATCCTGAGGGAGTCGGCCCGGCCATTTGGCGGCGGCGACGAGGTGCATGCCGACGAAGTGCCCAAGAAGGACGCGCCAGTCTCCAAGAAGTCGAAGGCCGAAAAAAAGGCCAAGGCCAAGGCGCACGACGAGATGCCGGTGCGGCGCGTGTTGTTCTCGAGCTTCATCGTCCAGTAAGCGCCCGTCCCCGCTGTTTCGCCATGAGTGAGTCTTTTCTATCGCAGGAAGAAGTCGATGCCCTGCTCGAGGGTGTCACCGGCGAAAGCCAGAAGCAGGTCGAGCAGGCCGCGCAGAAGGGTGAAGTCCGCCCCTATGACATGTCGAGCCAGGAGCGCATCGTGCGTGGCCGCATGCCGACGATGGAGATCGTCAACGAGCGCTTTGCACGCAACCTGCGCCTGGGGTTGTTCAACTTCATCCGCCGCACGCCCGAGGTGTCGATCGGTTCGATCTCGGTACAGCGCTTCGGCGCCTTCCTGCGCGAGCTCGCGGTGCCGACCAATTTCAACATCGTTGCGGTGCGGCCGCTGCGTGGAAACGGCCTGATCGTGTGTGAGCCGTCGCTGATTTTCGGCGTCATCGACACCTTGTATGGCGGTACCGGCAAGTTCCAGACCCGGATCGAGGGGCGCGATTTTTCGGCCACCGAACACCGCGTCATCGGGCGGCTGGTGCAGGTGATCACCGACGAATACAAGAAAGCGTGGAAGGGCATCTACCCGATCGAACTCGAATACCAGCGTTCGGAAATGCAGCCGCAGTTCGCCAACGTGGCCACACCGAGCGAGGTGGTGATTTCGACCTCGTTCCAGCTCGAAATCGGCGAGATCGCCGGTTCGATCCATTTCTGCATGCCCTACGCGACGCTCGAGCCGATTCGCGACGTGTTGTATTCCTCGACCCAGGGCGACTCGATCGAGGTGGACCGGCGCTGGGTCAACCTGCTGACGCGCGAAATCCAGGCCGTCGACGTGACGGTGGTGGCCGAGCTGGCCCGCACCCAGACCACCGTCGAGCAGCTGCTGGCGATGAAGCCGGGCGACTTCATCGAGCTCGATCGCGAGCCGCGGATACAGGCCACGGTGGACGGCGTGCCGCTGTTCGAGTGCCATTACGGCACCCACAACGCCAAATATGCGATACGGATCGACAAGAGCCTGAGGGGCCAGGACCAGGGCTGGATGGGAGAATGAGATGACATTTGAAGACGACGCAGCAACCGGAAAACCCGCCGCCGAGGATGGTGCCGCGGACTGGGCGGAGGCGCTGCTGGAGCAGAAAGACGGCGCGGCCAGGGGCGAGGACCCGACCGCCGGCGCAGTCCTGTCCGGCGACTCGCCGCGGCCCTTTGCATCCTCCGGCTCCTCGGCGGACGCTCCGGTGCGCGATATCAACATGGTGCTGGACATCCCGGTCCAGTTGTCGGTGGAACTCGGTCGCACCAAGGTGTCGATCAAGCATATCCTGCAGCTTGGCCAGGGGTCGGTGGTCGAACTCGACGCCATGGCGGGTGAGCCGATGGATGTGCTGGTCAACGGTTATCTGATCGCCCAGGGCGAGGTGGTCGTGGTCAACGACAAGTTCGGCATCCGCCTGACCGATGTCGTGACGCCGTCCGAGCGGCTGCGTCGCATCAACAAGGGCTGATCCGTTCCATGACGCAGACGATTGCCGCGGTCGCCATTTTTGTCGTGCTGCTGGCGCTGGTGCCGACGGCCATCAAGTGGATGCAGGCACGCTCGGTCGGGGGCCTGCCCGCCGTCGGGCTCGGCACCAGGGTGATTTCCGCCGTGGCGGTGGGTCCGCAGCAGCGGGTCGTCACGATCGAGGTCGGGCCACCGGACGCAAGAACTTGCCTGGTGCTCGGCGTCACGGCGCAGTCGATCTCGTGCCTGCATGGTTTTGGCGCGCCGCATGGCGGGCAGCGGCAGGACGTTATTGCACACGGCCTGCAGGCAGTCCATTCCTGAGCAGGACAACGCGTGAACAACTTGATCAAACAACCGGGTCGCCGCGCGGCCACCGTCGCGGCCAGGGTGCTGGCCGGCCTGCTGCTGGTGTCGGTGCATGCGCTTGCCGCGGCCCAGAACTCGGCCCAACTGCCGCTGCTGGTGGGCAGTGGCGCCTCCGGCGTGAACTTCTCGGTGCCGGTCCAGACGCTGCTGTTCTTTACCGCGCTGTCGTTTCTTCCGGCGGTGCTGCTCATGATGACCGGCTTCACGCGCATCGTGATCGTGCTGTCGCTCCTGCGCCAGGCATTGGGCACCCAGTCCTCCCCGCCCAACCAGGTGATCGTGGGGTTGTCGCTGTTCCTCACCTTTTTTGTCATGGGCCCGACACTCGACCGGGTCTACAACGACGCCTATCTGCCGTACAGCAAGAACACCATCGCCTTCGAGCAGGCGCTCGAGAAGGCCGAGGCGCCGATGCGGCAGTTCATGGCCAAACAGACCCGCCAGTCGGACCTGGCCCTGTTCGTGCGGCTTGCCAAGCTGGAGCCCGGCGCGACCGCGCTGACGGTGCCGCTGCGCGTGCTGGTGCCGGCCTTCGTGACGAGTGAGCTGAAATCGGCGTTCCAGATCGGCTTCATGATCTTCATTCCGTTCCTGGTGATCGACATCGTCGTGGCCAGCGTCCTGATGTCGCTGGGCATGATGATGTTGTCCCCGGTGCTGGTGGCCTTGCCGTTCAAGTTGATGCTGTTCGTGCTGGCGGATGGGTGGAACCTCCTGATTGGTTCCCTGGCTGCCAGCTTCATCGGTTAGCGGGCTGCCACGTGAACGCGCAGATGGTGCTGACGATGGGCCAGGAGGCGCTGTTGACCTTGTTCATGGTCTCCGCGCCGGTGCTCGGCGTCGTGCTGGTGGTGGGCCTGCTGATCAGCCTGTTCCAGGCCGTGACCCAGATCAACGAGTCCACGCTCACCTTCATCCCGAAACTGGTTGCCGCGATGCTGGTGTTTGCCCTGGCCGGTCCGTGGATGCTCAATGTGCTGATCGACTACATACGCCGGACCATCGAGGCCATACCCGCGTCTCTCATCTGAGACCGGCCGGACCCACTTGATCTCGATCTCGGAAGCGCAGTTGGTGCAGTGGCTGTCGCCGATCCTGTGGCCGTTCCTGCGCGTGCTGGCGGTGTTCACGGCGGCGCCGATTTTTTCCTCGCGGGCGTTTCCGCTGCGCACGCGCATCGGTCTGGCCTTTCTGATCGCCTACGCGGCCCAGGACAGCCTGCCGAACCAGGCGGTGGTCAGCATCGACGGGCCGCAGGCGCTCGGGGCCGTGGTCCAGCAGGTGGGTATCGGGCTGGCGATCGGGTTTACCGTGCGGCTGGTGTTTGCCGCCTTCGAGTTGGCCGGCCAGGTGGTGGGATTCCAGATGGGACTCGGCTTCGCGGCATTTTTCGACCCGTCCACCAGTGCGCAGTCGAGTGCGATGGGCCGCTTCTACGCCAACATGGCGGCCCTGTTGTTCATCGTGCTCAACGGGCACCTGCTGGTGCTGATGGCGGTGGTTCACAGTTTCACCGCGTTTCCGGTCGACCAGAATTTCCTGCAGGCGCTGGTGGCCATGAAGCTCCAGGATCTCGGTGCAAACCTGTTCGCCAGCGCGTTCTGGATCGCCCTGCCCGTGGTCGCGATGCTGATGTTCGCCAACCTGGCGCTGGGCATCATCTCGCGCGTCGCGCCGCAGATGAACATCTACGCCATCGGGTTCCCGGTGACCCTGGCCGTCGGCCTGATTGCCGTGGCGGCAACGCTGCCGATGCTGGAGCAACCCTTCGCGGCGCTGCTGCAGCAGATGATCGATATCTTCGCCCGCCGGTAGCGCAGCGCTCACACCAGGTTGTTGCGGATCGCGTAGACGGTCAGTTCGGCGTTGTTGGACAGCTTGAGCTTTTCCAGCACCCGGGCACGGTACACACTCACCGTCTTGGGGCTGAGCATCAGTTCGCTGGCGATGTCCGACAGCCGTTTGCCCGAGGCGATCTTGAGCAAGGTCTGCAACTCGCGTTCCGACAGCGTGGAATGCAGGATTTCGTTGGTCGGTGCATGCAGGTTGTCGACCAGCATCTGGGCCACGGCCGTGCTCACATACTTCTTTCCAAGGGCCACGGTGCGCACCGCCGCGACGAGTTCGCTCGGATCACCGGCCTTGTTGACGTAGCCCTGGGCCCCGGCACGCAGGCACCGGATCGCATACTGGTCCTCGGGATACATCGACACGATCAGCACCCGCACCTGCAGTTCGGTGTCCTTCAGGCTGGCGAGCACTTCCAGGCCGCCACGGCCCGGCAGGTTCAGGTCCAGCACCAGCACGTCGCACGGTGTATTGCGCAATGCGTCGCGCACTTCCGAATAACTGGCGGCTTCTCCGACCACCTCGATGTCGGTCGCGTCGGCCAGCGTGTCGCGGATCCCGCGCCGCACCACGGCGTGGTCATCACAAAGAATTACGCGGATCATTCGGCCGTTTCCTTCACCATGGGGGCCGGCGCATCGGCCAGCGGGACCGACAGGATGACAGAGGTTCCGCGACCGTCGCAGGTGCTGACGTCGAGCCAGCCACCGACCGACTTGGCGCGTTCGTGCAGTCCCTTGAGCCCAAAGGCCTTGGGTTTGCCCAACTCGGACGGAGAAAACCCCTGGCCGTTATCGCTGATTTCGAGGGTCAGGACGTTGCCACTGTCGGTCAGGTCGATTGTGACCTGGTCGCAACGCGCGTGTTTCGAGATGTTGGTAAGTGCTTCCTGTGCCGTGCGGTACGCCGCCAGCTGTATTGCCTTGGAAAGGTCGTGGTCGGTGGGCGTGGAGCGCAGCGTGGTCCTGATTCCGGTGCGTCGCTCAAAGCCTGCAGCCAGCCAGTCGACCGCGGCCACCAGGCCCTGGTCGAGGATGGCCGGCCGTAGATTCATCATGATGCGCTGGCTCGCGCCCAGGGCGTGTTGCAACATCTCGGTGGCAGCCTGCACATGGCCAAGCGTGCGCGGATCGGACAGATGCCGCCCGATCCAGGCGAGATCGAGCTTGACCGCCGCCAGGGCGCCACCGATGTCGTCGTGGATTTCGCGTGCGATGGACGCGCGTTCCTGTTCGATGGTCGCCTGCAGATGCTCCGCGAATTCGGCCAGCCGACGTTCCGAAACGGCCAGCTCGGCGTTGGCACGGTCCTTGGCGAGGCGGGTTTCCTGCATTTCTATGGCCCGATGGATCACATGGGCCAACTTGGCGACGTCGTCCTTCTGCAGGTAGTCGCTCATGCCCAGCTTGATGGCGGCCACTGCGGCCGACTCGCCAATGGCGCCCGAGAGCAGGATGAACGGGCGAAGATGCGCCTGTTCCTTGATCGAGTTCCAGGCGTCCAGGGCAGTGAATCCGCGCAGCCGGTAGTCGGCGACGATCGCGTCGAACTCCTGGGTCTTGATCTTCTGCCCGAATTCGTCGAGCGTCTCCACCCTGTCGATCGTGAAGTCCATGCCGGAGCGCCGCAGCGCCCGTTGCACCAGTTCGTGGTCGACCGTCGAGTCCTCCAGATGCAGTATGCGAATGGGTCGGTCAACGGCGTCGTCGTGCATGTTGGGGTCTGTCAATCGTTGTCGGGTCCGCGCGGCCGGAGCGGCCTCCGGCGGGATCCGCGCAAGCCGAAATCGGCGGGGACCGCGGCTGCCGGGCATCCGTGGCAGGTCGTCGAATTCCTGATACGCTCAATCTGCGCAAATTCTAGTGCCTTGCCAATCAACTGGCTGAGGTGCATCAGGCGGGCCCCAGCCAGGTTCGGTTTGTCATGCCGGACCCGACGAGCCTGGCCGGACTCCGATGCCGGGGCAGCCTTGGATTGCGGGTCGGGCCCGCAATGACGAGGCGCGAGTGCAAAGCAGTCACGATGCACAAGTGCGGCGCGATGACGAGGCACAAGGCAAGGTTTTGCGGCTGGTCGGTACATGCTCGGAAGGTGAAATTGGAGTGACTACAGCTGCCCGCACTGCCATGTGTTCGTCGCGCAACGGCGCGCCGGCCAGCGTGCGGGCTGGCTTCCCGCGCCCGCCCTGCCGTGCGCCGGGCACGCTGCGCGGGCGTGTGGGGATGTCATATTTGCGCGCGCGGGCAGCGTGGAAGGGGCGGTCGACTTGAGCCAACTGCGACTCGGATTCTTCGACGAAGCCGGCGACACCCTGGATTCGATGGAGCAGGTGCTGCTGTCGGGTCCCGGGCGCCAACCCGCGGGGGAATGGGTCAACGCAGCCTTTCGGGCGGCGCACTCGCTCAAGGGTGGTGCGGCAGCGTTTGGATTTGCCGACGTGAGTCAACTGATGCATCTCGCCGAGTCGGTGCTCGAGCGCTTGCGTGGTGGTCAGGCCGACCCGGGAGCGCAGATGCTTGGGTTGCTGCTCGAAACGGTCGATGCGGTGCGCCGCCTGTTGGCACACCACCAGGCCGGCGTGGCCGGGGGCGGCGACGGCGACGCGACCGGCGCACTCGCCGGCCGCTTGCGTGCCGTGGGCTTGGCCAGCCAGCCGCCCGCGGTCAGGCGCCGGCTGGAGATCCGGATCGGCGCCGGCGCACGGCTTGCGGACGCCGAAGCGGTGGTGGCCATGTTTCGCGATCTGCCGGATCTGGGCGAAGTCAACCTGCTGTCGGCGGATCGGCACGCCGACGGCCGGGCATTCGCCATCCACACCGACCTGTCCGAGGACGAGTTGCTCGATCTGTGTGTGTTCCATGTGGCGCGTGAGCAAGTCTCGGTGCGCGCCGTGCTCGAGCTGCAAAAATCGCCGCCGGCAGCCGTCGCGACGGGCACAGCTGCCGCTGTGCCGCCGGTCACGGTCGACCCGGCGCTGCTGGCGCCAGCCGTGCCGCACAGCATGCGCGTCGCCAGCAGCCGGGTGAATCAGCTGGCCCAACTGGCAGCGGACATCGCGATTTCCGAGGCCCTGCTGCGGCGCAATGGACGCGGGCTCGACACGCGGCAGCATGCGGATCTGCTGGCGGGTATCGACGCATTGCGGCGGCACGCGCACGACCTCCAGCGACTGGCTGCAGAGATACGATCGACGCCGATCACCGTGTTGTTCCAGCGCTTTCCCCGCATGCTCAGGGAGTTGTCCGTCAAACTGGGCAAAACACTTACTTTGGTGACGAGCGGAGGAGACACGCAGCTGGATCGGGCGCTGGCAGAGAAGATCGGTGATCCCCTGGCCCACCTTGTGCGCAACAGCTGCGACCATGGCATTGAAGCGCCGGCCGAACGCGTCGCGGCGGGCAAACCGGCGGTCGGGACGATTGCGCTGTCAGCGGATCGGCAAGGCGATGCCATTGTTGTTGAGGTGCGGGACGATGGACGCGGCATGGCGCGCGAAAAAATAGTTGCGGCCGCGCTGCTGCGGGGCCTGCATGTACCGGACCAGATGACCGATCGGGAGGTCTGGCAGTTGGTGTTATTGCCTGGACTGTCGACCGCCGGCGCCGTTACCGACATCTCCGGGCGGGGTGTGGGGATGGACGTGGTGGGGCGCAACCTTGGCGAACTCGGTGGAAGTGTGGAGATCGATTCGGTGCCTGGCGCCGGAACCACGGTTCGCCTGCGCCTGCCGCTGCTGCCGACTTGTGCCGAAGGGTTGCTGCTCGCAGTTGGCGGCGATCCGTATTTCCTGCCCAAGGGCGCCTACGCCAACGCCGCGGCGACCGACGTGCTTGACGCTGCGCCGGCACCGCCTGCGGCGCTGGTGGACACCGAGCGGCTACCGGTGGTCGAACTGCACCGACTTGTAGGTGGGGTTCCGGCTGTCGGCGCCAGCCCGGTGGCGGTGGTCGTGGTGGCCGGCGGGAGAAAGCTCGTAATGACGGCCGAGCGGTGGTCCGGCCCGCAACATGTCGTTGCGACGAGTTCGGATACGCATTCCGCGGGACACCAGTTGGTGAGCGGAACAGCCCTGTTGACAGACGGCCTGCTCGCTCCGATCCTCGATGCCGCCGCGCTGGTACAGCTCGGGCACGCTTACAGCGCCTAGTGGTTTTCCCCAAATTGATGACAAGTCAATGTCCGTTCGCCCTGAGCTCGGCCAGTTCCGGCCTGGTCGAAGGGGTCGAGGCCACTCGGCCCCTCGAACTTTCGTGAGGCACTGGGCAGGCCAAGCTCAGGACCAACGGTTCATATCTTTGGACGCCAAGGCGTAGGAGTCCGACCCCCCCCACCCGTCAGGCGCCGGAAGTTGGCGCGCCGGGGAGTGTTTTTGACGGTGTCGATGTGCTTTTTGCGCGGCGCTCAATTGGCGGCTTGCCTGGCCGACAACCCATCCCAGCGCTCCAGCGCACCCAGCATTTCGTCGTCGATCAATGCGTCGCGCGAGTAGAGTTCGTTGGCCCGTGCCGGGTCGCGCACATACAGGTCGGTATCGGCCAGTTCGGCGCGTAGTGCGAGTTGTTCACGCTCCAAGGTCTGGATCGTCAGCAGCAGACCGTCGAGCTCCTGCTGTTCCCTGTAGCTGAGCTTGCCGGCCGGGGCGGTACGGTCCCGGCCCGTTTTCGCGCTGGCGTCCGCCGCCGCGCGCGAATCGCCCGGCGCGGGGCGGGTCGCCGAGGCGATCCGGGCTTGTGATTCCCGTGTGCGCGACGACTGCACCAACCAGTCCTTGACGCCGCCTTCGTATTCGCGCCAGACGCCGGCGCCCTCAAAAGCGATCGTGCTGGTCACGACGTTGTCCAGGAACGACCGGTCGTGGCTCACCAGGAACACGGTGCCTTCGTAGTTGGCCAGCAAGTCCTCCAGCAATTCAAGCGTTTCGATATCGAGATCGTTGGTTGGCTCGTCGAGGACCAGTACGTTGGCCGGCCGGGCAAACAGGCGGGCCAGTAGCAGCCGGTTGCGTTCCCCACCGGACAGCGAACTGACGGGCGCGTTGGCTCGCGCTGGCGAAAACAGGAAATCACCAAGGTAACTCTTGACGTGTTTGCGCTGCTCGCCGATTTCGATCCACTCGCTGCCGGGACTGATGAAGTCCACCAGCGTGGCATCGAGATCGAGTGCATTGCGCAACTGGTCGAAGTACGCCACCTGCAGGTTGGTGCCCTGGCGGACGCGCCCGGAGTCAGGCCGCAACTCGCCGAGGATCAGCTTGAGGAAGGTGGTCTTCCCCGCGCCGTTGGGCCCGATCAGTCCGATCTTGTCGCCGCGCAGCACTGTCGCGGTGAAGTCCTGAACAATCCGCTTGTCGCCGAAGGACAGGCTCATATGCTCCATTTCGGCCACGAGTTTTCCACCCAGTGCACCGGACGACACATCCATCTTGACGTTGCCTAGCGTGTCACGGCGTTTCATACGGTTCTCGCGCAACTGCTCGAGCCGGTTGATCCGGCTCTGGCTCCGAGTGCGCCGAGCCTCCACACCTTTGCGAATCCATACCTCTTCCTGAGCCAGCAATTTGTCTGCCTTGGCGCTGAGCACGGATTCCTGTGCCAACTGTTCATCTTTCTGCACCAGGTACTGCCCGAAATTCCCGGGGTACGAGCGCAAGGTGCCGCGATCGAGTTCGACGATCCGGGTCGCCACCCGGTCGAGGAAGGTTCTGTCATGGGTGATCGTGACCATGCTGCCGCGGAACTCGAGCAGCAGGTTCTCCAGCCATTCGATCGATTCAAGGTCGAGGTGGTTGGTCGGCTCGTCCAGCAGCAGCACCGCTGGTTGCGCGACCAGCGCCTGGGCCAGCGCAATCCGCTTGCGTGTGCCTCCAGACAACGTGGCCACAATCGCATCGCGGTCAAGATGCAGCCGGTCGAGCGTCTCGGCCACCCGCTGTTCCCAATTCCATCCGTCCTGCGCCTCGATCGCGCCCTGCAGGGCGTCCAGGTCCCCCTCGCCCCGGCAGTACGCATCGATGAGTGCGATGGCATCCGAAACCCCGACGCTGACGACATCAAAGACCGTGGCGCCAAGTTCGAGCACGGGCTCTTGGGCAACGTAGGCAAGCCGCAGGTTCTGCTGAAGCTGCAACGTGCCGTCGTCCGGCTTCTCCAGCCCCGCCAGGATTTTCAGCAGGGAGGATTTGCCGGTGCCATTGCGGCCAATCAGGCCGACGCGCTCGTCCGATTCAAGGGCAAAGTTCGAATGGTCGAGGAGGGCGACGTGACCAAAGGCCAGTTGGGCGTTGAGCAGGGTGATTAGTGCCATAGTGGGTGCAATTATCCTGGCCTGCGAACGACGCGGCGGCCGCGGCGTCCGCGGCGCGGATTGCGATGAGTTGGCGAAGCAAGTGGGTCGATGGCTCGTCGCTCGGGTCTCCCAATCGGGGCATCGACACAAGCGTCGGCACTTCCGAGTTCGCGTATGCCGGTTGCTCGCGGGGCCGTCCTTGGGTCTTTGTTCGACACGCACCATTGGTCGGCCAATGGAATCCACCAGTCGCTGACGCGCCGCCGCGGCGCCTCTCCGACGCGCTGGATGCGCGGCGCCATGCCTGCAACGGGTCTTCAGCGATTCGCCGGCCCGATCACAGCAATGCGAAGTATTTTTCGCGGTGGCTCCGAATTCAAGGGAATGCGGTATATGATGCAAGGCTCTGCCGGAAACTAGGACCAGAAACGCGACGATGTCGTGGATCAGTTCGAGATTCGCAGGTGAAAAAAGAGTTCGAAGGTTCCGCCGAGGCAATAAATCGGTATATAATTCGAGGCTCTACTAAACTTGGTGAGCAACCCCGCGAGTCAGATCCGGGCGTCGGCACCAAGCAAAGTGGAAAAGAAGGTGGTTAGGGTAAAAGCCCTGACATTTGACAGGTTACTAAAAAACTTGTAATAATAGAAGGCTCGGCTGATTGCAGCTCGAGCAGCGAAGCCGGACACAGCACGGCCGAGCAGGATCATTAAAAATCTACAGCCGATAAGCGTGGGCGTTTGAAGGCAATTGCCAAGTTCTTCGGAACCAAGTCTTAATTGACTTGCAAACGCTCATGAGAATAGAAGTGAAGTTCACTTCAATTCCGTTTTTATGAGTTGCTCGAAAGAGCGAAAAAAT
>JANMYG010000590.1:0-26255 GCA_031381865.1 Betaproteobacteria bacterium
GTTCAACCGGTCGACGACGGCCCGGGGCGTCTTCGCTGGCACGAACATCGCATACCAGGAGTCGACCTCGAAATCGGCCACACCGGCCTCCTGAAGCGTGGGTACGTCCGGGAACGCGGCGCTGCGTTTGAGCGTGGACACGCCCAGCGCCTTGAGCTTGCCGGTCTTGACGAATTGCGCGGCGGCGGGAATCGACACCCACAACAGCGGCACCTGGCCGCCGATCACGTCGGTCACGGCCGGGCCGCCGCCACGGTAGGGGATGTGCGTCATCAGGGTGCCGGTGCGCAGCTTGAACAATTCACCGGCCAGGTGCCCCGGCGATCCATTGCCCACCGATGCATAGGAAAGCGTGCCCGGCTTGGCCCGGGCCAGCGCGACCAGTTCGGCGATGGTGTTGGCGGGCAGCTGCGGGTTGGCCACCAGGATCTGCGGCAGCGAAGCCACGGTGCCGACGGGTTCGAAATCCTTCACCGTATCGAAGGACAACTTGGGAAAGATGGCCGGGTTGATGGTGTGCGAACTCAGCGTGAACAGCACGGTGTAGCCATCCGGGGCGGCGCGCGAGACGATCTCGGTGCCGACCGATCCGCCGGCCCCGCCCTTGTTGTCGATCAGGATCGATTGGCCCAGCGCGGCCTGGAAACGCTCCTGCACAATGCGCGCGATCACGTCGGTGCCGCCCCCCGGCGGGTACGGCACCACGAAACGCACCGGCTTGTCCGGATAGACCCCGGCCTGGGCGTGGGCCGGCAGGGAAATCGCGAATTGCAGCGCGGCGAGAGCCACTGCGGCCAGCGTGCGCCGGCGTTGGAAGGATTGGCCCATGGTGGTCTCCGTTTGGCTGTGGTAGGCGCGGGCGACCGGCCCGCATCGTGTGCATGGTAGCCCAGCGGCCAGCGGCACGGTGCCGCCCGGGCTGGCGGAACTGGCTGACGCGGTGTCCAGGCGGCGCACCTTCCGGCGCACCTTTTCGGATCGCCCGGTGGCCGTGCAGGACGTTGCCGCGCTGGTGAATGCCGCGTATCAGGAACAGGCCTGGCTGGAGCCGCTCGACAGCGCCGACACCCGCCATGCCGCGGCCGACCTGGTGGCCGAAGGCGACGCCAGCCAGTGGGCCAACCCGAGCTGGCGCCGCGAATTGGCGGCCTGGATGCACCCGCGCCGCGGCGGCGACGGCCTGACCGTGCCGGGCCTGACGCTGCCACTGGCCCAAGGCGTGGTGCGCACCTTCGACATCGGTCTTGGGGTAGGCGCCAAAGACCGGCAGATCGCCAGCGCGTCGCCGCTGCTGGTAGTGCTGGGCACCGAAGCCGACGGCCCGGAACAATGGCTGGTGGCCGGGCAGGCGCTGCAGCGGATGCTGCTGGTGGCTTGCGGGCTGGGCCTGCAGGCGTCGTTCCTGAACCAGCCGGTGCAGGTAGCGGCGCTGCGCTTCAAGCTGCAGCACCTGCTCGGACGGCCAGGCTACCCGCAGCT
Organism: Betaproteobacteria bacterium; assembly: GCA_031381865.1. Lineage (GTDB taxonomy): Bacteria > Pseudomonadota > Gammaproteobacteria > Burkholderiales > Burkholderiaceae_C > CAISIP01. The sequence goes on from JANMYG010000590.1 coordinate 1,480, forward strand.
CCTGCTGCGGCTCGGTCATGCCGAAGACCAGCTGCCGGCATCACCACGCCGGCCACTGGTCGACGTCGTCGAACACGCGTGAATCCGCGCGCGGAGGCGCTCAGCGCGCAGGCGCGCGCAAGGTGCGGCTCAGCAGCACCACCGGGATCAGCCCCACCAGCACCAGCGCCAGGCACGGCAAGGCCGCCTCCCCCAGCCGTTCGTCGCGTGCCAGCTGGTAGGCCACGACCGCCAGGGTGTCGGAGTTGAACGGACGCAAGACCATGGTGGCGGGCAGTTCCTTCATCACGTCCACAAACACCAGCAAGGCTGCTGCGGCCGTGGAGCGTCGCAGCAGCGGCCAGTGCACCCGCGCCATCAGGCCGAACCCGGTGCTGCCGAGCGTGCGCGCGGAGTCGTCGAAACTGCTCGGAATGCGCGTGTAGCCGCTCTGCACCGACTGCAGCGCCACGGCGCAAAAACGCACCAGGTAGGCCCAGACCAGGCCGAGCGAGGTGGCGGTGATGTAGAAACCCACGCCCGATTGCGGCGCCACCGCCTGCAGCCAGCCCACCGGCAGCAGCAAACCGACCACGATCACCGCGCCGGGCACGGCGTAACCCAGGCCGGCCAGACGCACCACCAGCCGCGTGACGGCATCCGACCGGCTGCGCGCGGCAAATGCCAGCAGCAAGGCCACCGCGACCGCCAACACCGCCGTGACCAGCCCGAGCCGCAAGCTGTTGAGCGACCACTCGATGAACCGGCCCCAGGGCAGCAGCCGCCAGTCGGCCAGCAGCGGGCGCAGCATGAAGACCACCGGCAGGACGAACCCCATCAGCACCGGCGCGCCGCACACGCCCCAGGCCATCCATCGGGCGCGGCCCCGCAGCAGCACGGGCAATGCGTCCGCGTTCGCGCGCGCGCCGCGGCCGGTGGCAAAACGCATGCGCCGCTGGGCCCGGTGTTCCAGGGCCAGCAGCAGCGCCACGAACGCCAGCAGCATGGTGGCGAGTTGCGCCGCCGCGATGCGGTTGTCCATCGCCAGCCAGGCCTTGTAGATGCCGGCGGTAAAGGTCTGGATGCCGAAATAACTCGACACGCCGAAGTCGGCCAGGGTTTCCATCAGGGCCAGCGCCACCCCGGCGGCCACGGCCGGTCGGGCCAGTGGCAGCGCGATCTGGGCGATACGCCGCGACAGCGGCGCGCCGAGCAGGCGGGCCGCCTCCATCAGGTGTGCCGCGCGCTCGCTCAGGGCGCTGCGTGCGAGCAGGTAGACGTAGGGGTAGAGCGAAAAGGTGAACACCCAGACCGCGCCGCCCACGCTGCGCACGTCGGGCAACATGCGGCCTTCGAGCCCGGTGGCCGAGCGCAGCATGTTCTGCAGCGGGCCGCCGAACTGCAGGAAGTCGGTGTAGGCATAGGCCACCACGTAGGCCGGCATGGCCAGCGGCAGCAGCAGCGCCCATTCCAGGCTGCGCCGGCCGGGAAAATCGAACAGCGTCACCGCGGCGGCGGTGGACGTGCCGACCAGCACCACACCAACGGCCACCAGCAGGCACAACACCACGGTCGTGCCCAGGTAGTCGGGCAGGACCGTGCGCCCCATTTCACCCAGGATCTGGGCGGTGGCGGCGTCCCATTGCAGCCAGGAGGCCAGCACGGCCAGCACCGGCAGGCACAACAACCCGCCAAACAGCAGCAAAAGGGATTGGTGAAGCCGGCGCAGCGGCATGGACGGACCGATCGAAGCGAAAGTAAATGAGAATTGTATTCATCTAGAATCGATCGCATGTTCCTCGAAGTGTCCCAGCTTCAAGTGCGCTACCCCGGCAATGCCAGGCCGGCGGTGCAGGACGTGTCGTTCGGCTTGCGTGCCGGCGACATCGGCGTGCTGATCGGCCCCTCTGGTTGCGGCAAGACCACGCTGCTGCGTGCCGTCGCCGGGCTGGAGCCGGCCGCCGGCGGCGAGATCCGGCTGGCGGGCGAAGTCGTCAGCAGCGCGTCGTTGCAAGTCCCCACCGAGCAGCGCCGTGTCGGCATGGTGTTCCAGGACTACGCGCTGTTCCCGCATCTCGACATCGGCCGCAACGTCGGCTTCGGCATCCAGCACCTGGCGCGGGCCCAACGCGAGCGGCGCGTGGCCGAAGTGCTGGAGCTGGTCGGCCTGGACGGCGCCCAGCGCCGCTTCGCCCACGAGCTGTCGGGCGGACAACAACAACGCGTCGCGCTGGCGCGTGCGCTGGCACCGGCGCCGCGCCTGCTGCTGCTGGACGAGCCGTTCTCCAACCTCGACGTCGACCTGCGCGAGCGGCTGGCGCTCGAGGTGCGCACGATCCTGAAGGCCGCCAGCGCCACCGCGCTGTTCGTGACCCATGACCAGCTCGAGGCTTTTGCCATTGGCGACGTGATCGGCGTCATGCACGAGGGCCACCTGCACCAGTGGGACGACGCCTACACGCTGTACCACCGACCGGCCACGCGTTTCGTGGCCGACTTCATCGGACACGGCGTGTTCACGCCGGCCACCATCCGCGAAGTGGACGGCCAGATGGTGGTGCACACGGCGCTGGGGGACCTCAACGACATGGCGGAGTGCCCGCTGCCGCTGGCCTTTCCCGCCGGCCAGTGCGACGTGCTGCTGCGCGCCGACGACATCGTGCACGACGACGACGCACCGGTGAAGGCCGAGATCCTGCGCAAGGCGTTTCGCGGCTCCGAGTTCCTGTATACCTTGCGCCTGAAAAGCGGCGAGACGGTGATGGCGCACGTGCCCAGCCACCACGACCACCGCATCGGCGAGTGGATCGGCATTCGCGCGCAGGTCGACCATGTGGTGACCTTCAACCGGGTCTGCAGTGTCAAGAACCGCGAAATGTGCCAGCTGCCGTGCGAGGCGCAGGCCAACGGCGAATGCCGCCTGGTTCCGGACGCCCGCACCACCCAGCCGGTGGTCGTGCATCCCAGGCTGGCCAGCACCGGCCCGGCCTGATACCGAAGGGCGTTCGATCGGCAAGTTCCGTTCGCCGCGCGCCAGTCCGGCCAGCCAGCCGCCGCCAGTGGCTCACGACCAGCCCGCATCCACGACGAATTCCTGGGCTGTCACCATGCGTGCGGTGTCGGCGGCCAGGAACAGCGCCATGTGCGCGATGTCCGCGCCGACGATGCGCCCCGGCAGGCACTGGTTCTGGTCCATCGCGCGTTCGCCGGCCTCGTCGACCCACAACGCGACCTGGCGCTCGGTCATCACCCAACCCGGCACCACGCAATTGACGCGGATGTTGTCGGGCCCGAGTTCGCGCGCCAGCATGCGGGTGAAGCCGAGCATCGCGGACTTGAGCGTGGCATACACCGACAAGCCGGTGCCCTTGTTCTTCCAGCTGCCCGAGCCGATGTTGACGATCGCGCCGCCGCCGCGCGCGCGCATGCTGCTGAGCACCGCCTGCGTGGCGAAAAAATGGGGGCGCAGGTTGATGGCCACGCGCTGGTCGAAATACTCGGCGGTGACGCTCTCGATGGCATGGCGCTCGTCGTTGGCCACGTTGTTGACCAGCACATCGGCGCCTCCTACCAGGTCCATCAGCGCGGCCATGGTGGCCTGCAGTTCGGCCACGTGGGTGACGTCGCACAGCGCGAAATGCACCTTCTCCAGCGATGCCGCCAGGCGCTTGCCGGCGGCTTCGTCACGGTCCAGGAAACCGACCAGGCAGCCCTGGGCCGCAAACGCGCGCACCATGTCGGCGCCGATGCCGCTGGCGCCGCCGGTGATGATGACACTGCGTCCGCGCAGGCTGTGAAATTGCGCGCCGGCGAATGCGACGTCCGGGATCGGGGTTTTGCTCATATCGGTCTGGTCCTGTGTAGCGGGCGGCACGGCAACGCACGGATGTTAGCCGCTTGCGCGGCAACTGTGCCGCCCAGGGTCCGCAGCCATTGACACCGCGCACGGTCATCGCGCTCGCCGGGGCACCCTTGCTCTGCCAGCTGCGGTGCGAGCGAAGTAATCGGCGCGCTGCCGCAAATCGGCCGAAGGTCGCTTGAAGATTTCCATTTCAAATCAATCACTCATTGGGAGCGACTTGAGAGCTTGCTTGGGGCGGCCCGGCGCGGCGCCCGCGCCACCGTGGCGCCGGGTTGGCAACGGGTTCCTACAATGGCGCAGGAACCCGCAGCCAAAGGAACATCCCATGATCGTCGAACGCATCTGGACCGGCAACGCCTACCGCAACTTCAATTACCTGATCGCCTGCCCACAGACCGGCGAAGCGCTCGCGATCGACCCGCTGGACCACGAGAAGTGCCTATCCACCGCCAAGGCGCGCGGCTGGCATATCACGCAGCTGCTAAACACCCACGAGCACCACGACCACACCGGTGGCAACGCGGCCGTGGTGGCGGCCACCGGTGCCAAGGTCATAGCGCACCACAAGGCGGCCGGACGCATCAGCGGCGTCGACCGTGGTGTGCAGGCCGGCGACGTGATCAAGGTCGGCAAGACCGTGGAACTGGAGTGCCTGGACACGCCCGGCCACACCATGTGCCATATCTGCCTGCGCTCGCACACCGAAGAGCCGGCACTCTTTTCGGGCGACACGTTGTTCAATGCGGGGGCCGGCAACACCCACAACGGCGGCGACACCGGCGCGCTGTACGCGACCTTTGTCGACCAGCTCGCGCGGTTGCCCGACAACACGCGCGTCTACCCGGGACACGATTACATCGAGACCAACCTGAAGTTCACGCTCGCGCGCGAACCGGACAATGCCGCCGCGCGCGTGCTGTTGCCCGACGTGACCGGGCACGACCCGGCGACATCGATCGTGACGACACTGCACGATGAAAAGCAGCACAACAGCTTCTTCCGGCTGAGCAGCCCGACCATCATCGCCAAGCTGCGCGAGAGTTTTCCCGACCTGCCCGAACAGCCGGACCCGCAGACGGTGTTCACCCGGCTGCGGGAAATGCGCAACCAGTGGTGAGCGGGCGCACCGCGGGCGCACGGCCTTGCCCGGTTTGCGCGCTGCGTCGACATATGACGAAAGAACCACCGGCATGTTGTGCGACGAACTGCTGCGGGCGCAAATAACCGAGGCCCTGCGGGTGTTCGCGGTGCGCACCCTGCCCCACCAGCCGCAACGTGCCGCCGCGGTGGCGCTGGTGGTGGCCGAAGAAGGGCATGGGGCAGACCTGCCACAGCTGCCACACCATGAGTCATGGAGCACCCGGGCGGCGCTGGTCCTGACCCGGCGCGCGGGCCATCTGCGCAACCACGCCGGGCAGTGGGCGCTGCCGGGCGGACGCATCGACGGCGCCGAGAGCCCCGAACAGGCTGCGCTGCGCGAATTGTCGGAAGAGGTAGGGCTGCAACTCGATGCCGGCGCCATCCTGGGCCGGCTGGACGATTTCGCGACCCGGTCCGGCTTCGTGATGACACCGGTCGTGGTGTGGGGAGGGCCGTCCCCGGACATGCGCGCCAATCCGGGCGAGGTCGAATCGATCCACCGCATTCCGGTGGCGGAATTCCTGCGCGCCGATGCGCCCATGCTCGAGCAGTCGCCGGAGCGCGAGCATCCCGTGCTGCGCATGCCGGTGGGCGACCGCTGGATCGCCGCGCCGACGGCCGCGATCCTGTACCAGTTCCGCGAGGTCTGCCTGCTGGGACGCGCCACGCGCGTGGCGCATTTCGAACAACCGGCGTTTGCCTGGAAATAGGCCTGGTCGCCCGGCCGCCAGTTGTGCATCGGCCGCGGGCAACGCGGAATCAGCGCGCGCGCATGGCGGCAATCTCGCCCTGGAGGTCGCCTGCCCAGGCGCGGCGATCGCGGCCGTCGGCGTATTGGGGCGGTCCAAACACCACCACGGCACGCAATCGGGTCGCGCACAGGGTGCGCCAGACCGACCCCGGCAGCGATTCGTCGCCGATGTAACTGACGGCCGCGCTGTTGGCTCCGGTGGCGCCGTCCACATACCGCAGGGCCACCGGCTGCACCGGCGCCCGGGCCGCGATCGCGGCCTGGAGCAGGTTGGCATGAAACGGCAGCACGCCCTCGCCGTCGCCGGTCGTGCCCTCGGGAAACACCGCCAGCACATCGCCGTCGGCCAGGGCCTGCGCCATGTGGTGCACCACCCGCATCGCGTCGCGCCGGGACGCGCGCTCGATGTACAGGGTGCCGGCACCGGTAGCCAGCGTGCCGACCAGCGGCCAGTGCCTGACGTCGGACTTGGAGACGAAACGGCAATGGCGCGCGGCGTGCAGCGTCACGATGTCGAGCCAGGAGATATGGTTGGCCACCAGCAACACCGGGCCCGCCGCCGGTGGTGTGCCGGTCATGCGCAGGGTCACACCCAGACGGCGCAGCATGCCACTGGCCCAGACCTGCACCCGCAGGTCGCGTTGCGCCTGCGGCATGCGCGGAAAGACAACAAGGATGAGCAGCAGGCCGGCCAGCAGGTGGGCAACTACGCGGCAGGCCTTCCAGACCGCGGCGACCTTGCTCACGCTTCGAAAGCGACCTGCCCACCCACGATGGTGCAACGCACGCTCGAGGGCAGTTCGTAACCGCTGAACGGCGTGTGTTTTCCCTGACTGCGCAGGTTGTCGGCATGGACCGTCCAGGCCAGGTCGGGGTCGAACACACACAGGTCGGCCGCTCCCCCCGCCACCAGCCGGCCCGCGCTGGGCTGGAACGCCCCCAGCGCCGCGCCCAGCACCCGCGCCGGCTCGCAGGTCAACACCGCAAGCGCGCGCGCCAGCGGAGCGCCGCTGTCACGCTGCCACTTCAAGGCCAGGCCCAGCAGCAACTCGACACCGGTTGCGCCGGGCTCGCTTTCGGCGAACGGCAGGGTCTTGCCGTCTTCGTCGACCGGCGTGTGGTCGGACACCAGCGCGTCGATGGCGCCGTCCAGCAGGCCGGCGCGAATCGCGTCGCGGTCGCGCTGCTGGCGCAGCGGCGGGTTGAGCCGGGCCCGGCTGTCGAAGTAACCGATGTCGGTGTCGAGCAGGTGCAGCGAATTGATGCTGACGTCGCAGGTCAACGGCAGGCCTTCGGCCTTGGCCTGGCGCACCAGCGCCAGGCCGGCGGCACTGCTCATGCGGCACAGGTGCACCCGCGCGCCGGTGGCACGCACCAGTTCGACGATGGTGTGCACCGCGATCGTCTCCGCCGCCACCGGCACGCCGCTGAGGCCCATGCGCGTGGCCAGCGGGCCGCTGGCGACGACACCGGTGCCGAGGTCCCGGTCCTGCGGCCGCAACCATACCGTGTAGCCGAAGGTGCTGGCGTATTGCAGCGCCCGCAGCAGGACCTGCGTATTGCCGATGGCGATCTCGGCCTGGCCGAAACCGACGCAGCCCGCCTGGGTCAGTTCAACCATCTCGGTGAGCACCTCGCCGGCCAGCCCGCGGGTGAGCGCCCCGAGCGGAAAGACGCGCGACTGGTGCAGCTTTTCGGCCCTGAACTTGAGCATCTCCACCAGACCGGGTTCGTCGAGCACCGGGTCGGTATCGGGCGGGCAGACCAGGCTCGTGACGCCGCCGGCCACGGCGGCCGTCATTTCGGACTCCAGCATGCGTGCGTGTTCGTGGCCGGGCTCGCGCAGGCGCACCGCCAGGTCGATCAGGCCCGGCACCACAATGCAGCGCGAGGCGTCGATCACCTTGTTGGGCACGAAATCAGCGGCGACGTTGCTGATCGCCACGATGCGCCCGGCCGCCAGCGCCACGTCGCAGCGCGCGTCGAAACCGGTTGCCGGGTCGACCACCCGTCCGCCCTTGATCAGTATCTTCATCGGCCGCTCATGCTTCGTTGCCCGCCACGATGCCCATCACCGCCATGCGCACGGCGATGCCGAAGGTCACCTGCGGCAGGATCACGCTCTGCACACCATCGACCACCGCGGAGTCGATCTCCACGCCGCGGTTGATCGGGCCCGGATGCATCACGATCGCGTCGGGCTTTGCCAGTTGCAGCTTCTCCCGCGTCAGGCCAAAACTCATGAAGAACTCCTGGGCCGAAGGCAGCAGCGCGCCGCTCATGCGTTCGTTTTGCAGCCGCAACATGATCACCACGTCGCAATCCCGGATGCCCTCCTCGAGCGAGTGGCAAACCCGCACGCCCATCTGCGCCATGTCGGCCGGCACCAGGGTCTTGGGGCCGACCACCCGAACCTCGGCACATCCCAGCGTCGTCAGGGCATGGATGTCGGAACGCGCCACGCGGGAATGCAGCACGTCGCCGACGATGGCCACCGTCAGGTTGCTGAATTCCTTCTTGTAGTGGCGGATCGTGAACATGTCGAGCAACCCCTGGGTCGGGTGCGCATGGCGGCCATCGCCGGCGTTGATGACGTGCACGTGCGGCGCCACGTGCTGGGCGATCAGGTAGGGCGCGCCGGATTCGCCGTGGCGCACCACAAAAATATCGGCCGCCATCGCGCTGAGGTTGGCGATCGTGTCGAGCAGCGACTCGCCCTTGGATGCCGACGAACGCGCAATGTCCAGGTTGATCACGTCGGCGCTCAGGCGCGTGGCGGCGATCTCGAACGTGGTCCGGGTGCGGGTCGAGTTCTCGAAGAACAGGTTGAACACGCTGCGTCCACGCAGCAGCGGTACCTTCTTGACCTCCCGGTCGCTGACGCCGACGAAACTCGCCGCCGTGTCGAGCACCTGGGTCAGGATGCTGGCGGGCAGGCCCTCGATCGACAGCAGATGCACCAGTTCGCCGTGTTTGTTGAGCTGGGGATTTCGCCGGTACAACACGCGTCGGGCTTTCCTGTCAGTCGGCCAGGCACGCGCCGATGGCCGCCAAGCGCAACCGTCGCGAACTCATGTGACGGCTTCCATGTGAAAGGCGAAGCGCCCGGACTCTTCGCGCTGCAGCGCCAGCGACTGGTTGGGCGCGACCGTCACGCGCGCGGCGGCGAAATCGGCCTGGATCGGCAACTCGCGCCCGCCGCGGTCCACCAGCACCGCCAGCCTGACACTGGCCGGGCGACCGTAGTCGAACAACTCGTTGAGTACGGCGCGGATGGTGCGGCCAGTGAAGAGCACGTCGTCGAGCACGATGATGCGCGCGCCGTTGACGTCGAACGGCAGCCGGGTCGGCTCGCGCGCTGCCAGGCCGCGCTGGGCGAAATCGTCCCGGTGCATCGCCGACGAGATCACGCCGTGTGTGCCGGGCAGCTTCAGGTCGGCCTGCAGACGGGCCGCCAGCCACGCGCCGCCCGAGGTGATGCCAACCAGCTGCGAGTCCGGGCCGCGCAGCACCGACACGCCGTGCACCAGCTCGCGGTACAGGGCTTCGGCGTCCAGCACCAGGTGGCCCGGCGCGGCCGCACCGCTGCCGGTCAAGGCAGGCTCCTCAAGAACTGCTCCAGGATGACACAGGCCGCGCCAGCGTCGGCATCGGCGGCGCCGTCGGACAGCGCCTCGGTGGTGCTGTAGCGTTCGTCGACCTCGTACACCGGCAGGCTGAACCGGCCGCGCAGGGAGCGCGCGAACTTGCGTGCGCGCAGTGTGTTGTCATGCGCCGCACCGTCGGGGTGAAAAGGCACGCCGACCACCAGCGCGTCGGGTTGCCATTCGCGCACGCGCTGCTGCACCTGCTCCAGCCGGGCTTCGCGCTGCGCCTGGATGGTGGCCAGCGGCTTGGCGCTGCGCAGCAGGCGGTTGCCAAAGGCGACGCCGGTGCGCCGGGTTCCGAAATCGAGCGCCATGAAGGTCTGCAGGCCGGCAGGCACCGGCGCCTGGACTGGCGCGGCGTCGACCTCAGCCATGCCCGGCCTGCGGCGACAACATCCAGACCTGCAGCCCGAGCAGACCGAGCGCCTTCTCGTAGCGCTGCTCGACCGGCGTGTCGAAGATCACCGTGGTGTCGGCGTCCACGGTCAGCCAGCTGTTCTCGCCCAGCTCGGACTCGAGCTGGCCTTCGCCCCAGGCCGAATAACCCAGCGACACCAGCACCTTGCGCGGACCGGCGCCGGTGGACAGGGCCTCCAGCACGTCCTTGGAGGTGGTCATCTCCAGCCCGCCCGGAATCGACATGGTGGAGGCATACACCGAGTCGCCGGGCTTGTCGCCGTGACTGAAAGTGGGCTCATGCAATACGAAGCCGCGGTCGACCTGCACCGGCCCGCCCTGGAACACCGGCGACTGCGCCAGGTCCTTGCGGCCCAGCGGCAACTCGACCTTGTCGAACAACACCTTCAGATTGATGTCGCTGGGCTTGTTGATCACCAGCCCGAGCGCCCCGCGTTCACTGTGTTCGCAGACGTAGACCACGCTGCGCGAGAAAGACGCATCCTCGAGCCCGGGCATGGCGATCAGGAAATGATTCGTCAGGTTCATGGGTGCAGAATCAGCGGGCATACACAATTTTAGCGGTCATCCCCGACACCATGGAAAAGCAATTCGCGAGCGGCTTGATGTGGTTCAGGCGTGACCTGCGCATCGACGACAACGCCGCCCTGGCGCTGGCGTTGTCGACCTGCCGGCACCTCCATTGCGCCTTCGTGTTCGATCGCAGCCTGCTTGATCCGCTGCCACGCGCCGACCGCCGGGTCGAATTCATCCGGGATTCGCTGGCCGGCCTGGACGCGGACCTGCGGGTGGCCGGCCGGTCGCCCGGCTGCGGACTGATCGTGCGCCATGGCCTGGGCAGCGACGAGATCGTGGCACTGGCCGTGGCGTTGGGCGTGCAGTCCGTATTCGCGGCGCACGATTACGAACCGCTGGCCATCGCGCGCGACCGCCTGGTGCTGGGCGCACTGGCAAACGCCGGCATCGCCTTTCACACGGTGAAGGACCAGGTGGTGTTCGAGGGACGCGAATTGCTTACCAAGACCGGCTCGCCGTACACCGTCTTCACACCCTACAAGAAGGCCTGGCTGGCCAGACTGGACGCGTCGCACCTGCGCGAGCACGACTGCAGCGCATTGCCGGGCGCGCTGGCGGCCCGGCCCGAGCAAATGCGCCACGAGGTGCCGGCGCTGGGCCAGCTTGGGTTCGAGACCACCAATCTGGCGGCGCTACCGATACCGACCGGCTCGCGCGGCGCACGGGTCTTGTTCGCGGAATTCTTCGAGCGCATGGACAGCTACCATGCGACGCGCGACTTCCCGGCGGTGAAGGGCCCCAGCTACCTGGGCGTGCATCTGCGCTTCGGCACCGTGTCGCTGCGCCGGCTGGTCGCCACCGCCCACCAGCTGGCGCTGCAGGGCAGCGCGGGCGCCGCCGTCTGGCTCGGCGAACTGGTGTGGCGCGATTTCTATTTCCAGATCCTGGCCAACTTTCCGCATGTCGCGACCGGCGCCTTCAAGCCGGACTACGACGCCATCCGGTGGGAGAAGGGGCGCCAGGCCAAGGCGCACTTCCAGGCCTGGTGCGACGGCCGCACCGGTTATCCGCTGGTCGACGCCGCGATGGCGCAGATCAACCAGACCGGCTACATGCACAACCGCCTGCGCATGGTGGCGGCGAGCTTTCTGGTCAAGGACCTGGGCATCGACTGGCGCTGGGGCGAGTCGTATTTTGCGCAAAAGCTCAACGACTTCGACCTCTCGGCCAACAACGGCGGCTGGCAATGGGTGGCGTCCAGCGGCTGCGACGCGCAGCCCTACTTCCGCGTCTTCAACCCCATCAGCCAGAGCGAGCGTTTCGACCCGCAGGGCAAGTTCATCCGCCGCTACCTGCCGCAACTGGCCAAGCTGCCCTTGGCGGCCCTGCATGCGCCGTGGCAGGCCGGCGCCGTGGAACTCGAGGCGGCGGGCGTCAGGCTGGGGCAGAACTACCCGCAGCCGCTGGTGCAACACGACGAGGCGCGCGCGCGCACGCTGCAGCGTTATGCCGTGGTGCGCAAGGTGGACAGGAACAAATCCACCGCGATGCCCCACCGGGCGGATTGAGCGGCCCCCCGGCACCGCGCGCGCAGGACCGGTTCAGGCCAGCACATCGGCGTCGCGCGGCTGCGCGCAATAGTCGCGGATCAAACCGAGCAACTCCTCTTCGGAGTACGGCTTGCCGAGATAGTGGTCGACCCCGAGTTCGCGCGCGTGTTCGCGGTGTTTCTCGGCGATGCGCGAGGTGATCATGATGATCGGCAAGGCACGCGTGCGCTCGTCACCCCGGATATTGCGGGCCAGGTCGAATCCGTCCATGCGCGGCATCTCGATGTCGGACAACACCACCGCCGGCAGTTCGTCCTGCAGCCGCTCCAGGGCCTGCAGCCCGTCGTTGGCCAGCACCACGCGATAACCTTCGCGCTTGAGCAGCCGTTGGGTCACGCGCCGCACGGTGATCGAGTCGTCGACCACCATCACCAACGGAGTGAGCGCCGTGCCCAGCGCCGGGGTTGGCGCCACGACTGCGGCTTCGGCTGCGGTCGGCGCAGCGTGTGCCGCCGCCTGCAACTGCAGCGCCTGTTCACCGTACACCGTCGCCAGCGCCACCGGGTTGTAGATCAGCACCACCGCGCCCGACGCGAGCACGGACATGCCGGTCAGTCCCGGTACGCGGGACAACTGCGGCCCGAGGTTCTTGACCACCACCTCCTGGTTGCCCAGTACCTCGTCCACATGCACCGCCACGCGCCGGCCGGCACTGCGGAACACGACCACCGGAACATACTTGGACACCGGTTCGCCGCTGCGCCCCGAAGCCCGCAACAACGCACCGGACCAGAAGAACGGAATCTGCTCCGCGCCATGTTCGAAGCCGTTGCGCTGGTAGGCGGCGGCCACCTCGGCCACCGCAACGCGCTTGACTATTTCCACCAGGCTGGACGGGACGCCCACCGCCAGATCGCCAAGGCGCAACATCACCACCTGCGTCACCGCCGTGGTGAGCGGCACCACCAGCTTGAACTTCGTGCCTGCCCCGAGGTTGGTCGAAGTCTCGATGCGTCCACCCAGGGCATCGACCTCGGACCGCACCACGTCCAGACCGATGCCGCGACCCGACAGCTCGGTGATGGTTTGCGCGGTCGAAAACCCCGGCGTGAATATCAGGTTGGCGATCTCGTCGTCGCCAAGCACCGCGTCGGGTGCGACCAGCCCGTTCGCAAGCGCCTTTGCGCGGATGCGCTGGACGTCCAGCCCGGCGCCGTCGTCGGCAAATTCCACCGACACGTCATTGCCTTCCTGGTGCAGCTCGATCGTGATCGTCCCGACCGGCGGCTTGCCAGCCGCCACGCGCACCGGCGGGTCCTCGATTCCGTGCGCCACCGAGTTGCGCAGCATGTGCTCGAAGGCCGGCGCCATGCGCTCGAGCACGCTGCGATCCAGGTCCATCGAGCCGCCGACGATGTCGAGCTTGACCTGCTTGCCCGCGTCCTTGGAGGCTTGGCGCACAACGCCGTACAGGCGCTCCGAAATACCCTCGAACTCGACCATGCGCGTGCGCAGCAAGTCGCGCTGCAGTTCACGCGCCTGGCGCGCCTGGGCGATCAGGTCGTCTTCGGTGCTTTCCATCGTTCGCTGCAGGCTGCGTTGCACCGTGGCCACGTCGGCCACCGATTCGGCCATGATGCGGGTCAGTTCCTGGACCCGGGTGAAGCGGTCGAATTCCAGCGGGTCGAACTCCTGCGCATGGTCCTTGGCCTGTGCCAAACGCGACTGCATCTGCGACTCCGATTGCAGCTCGATCTCCCGCAACTGCTGGCGCAGGCGGTCCAGGTTGCCGCTCAAGTCCTTGAGGGAGGAGCGCATCTGGCCCAGCCGGCCGTCCAGCCTGGAGCGGGTGATGATCACCTCGCCAGCCTGGTTGACGAGGCGGTCGAGCAACTGCGCCGACACGCGCACGCTCTGGCTGCCAGCCTGACGCGCAGGTGCCACGGCGCCTGCCGCGCGTCCGCGGGTGCGTCGCTCGGGGATCACGTGGGCTGCGGGCGCGGCAACTGCAGCGCTTGGGGCAGCGACCGGTGCGACGGCTTCGGCGGCCTGGGCCGGCGCCTCCTGCGCCTGTTGCGCCTGGGTTCTCAGGCCATCGAAAATCGACTGCAGCCGGTCAAAGCGCGCCAGCAATGGTTCGATCTGGTTGCTTTGGAAGGACTCGCTGCCCAACGCCTCGATCGCGGATTCCAGCCGGTGCGCCAATTCACCCAGACGCATGGCGCCGGCCAGTCGAGCACTGCCCTTGAGCGTGTGCAGCACCCGCAAGGCCTCGTGGCGGGCACCCAGGTTGTCAGGCCGAGCCGACCATTGGCGCAGCGCCCCACCGAGCTGCGGGAACAGTTCCGCGGCCTCCTCCTCGAATATCGGGAACAGGTCGGCGTCGAGTGTGTCGACGACGTCCGTCTCTTCATCGCTGATGGCGATCAGCGGCGCAGCGGTGGCCTCGACATGTGGTGCCGGACGGGCAGCCGGCGCCGCAGCGACCGGCGCCTTTTGCACCGGCGCAGGCTCGGGCTGGCTGATTTCCGGGCTTGGAAACTGGGTTTCCAGGACGGCCTGCAGCGCGCGGTGTACCGCGGGGTCCGGATCCTTGAGAAATCCGGCCGCAAACTGGTGCAGCAAGCGCCGGATTTCTTCGGCCGCGACATTGAACACGCGTGCATGTTCCGGCAATCCCTGCCCATGCAACTGCACATGCTGCAGCGCCTGCTCCAGCAACCGTGCAATTTCCGACAACGTCATGAAGCCGACCGTGCCGGAACTCCCGGCCAGCGAGTGTGCCAGTCCGACCGTCGAGTCACGCAGTGGCTGGTCCAGTTCCAGCTCCCATTCGCTGAGTTCGGTCAGCAGCCGGCGTGACCATTCGTCGGCCTCGTTAAGGTAGACGTTGTAAAGAGGGATGCCGATGCGCAGGCTGCCAATGACCCGGATCTGATCGTCGATCTCCTGCGGCGCGATCGGGGCGGGACCCTCATCGGGCACCGCCTCGCCCGGGCCGACATCCACCGCCAGCGCCTGCGCCGGAGCCAGCGGTGTCTGCGCTGCAATGTCGCCGAAGTCGAAGTCCGCCAATTCGAGTCCCGACGGCACGGCCTCTTGTGGCAATTCGGGCTCGAAGGTCCGGGTGGGTTCGAATTCGGGGCGCGCGCGCCCCGGGGCCTGCAAGGTCGAATCGACAAACTGGGTCGCTTGAAACTCGACCTGCGGCGGCTCGGTTGCCGCGGCGGCCGGCACGAACATCTCGGTCGCTTCGAATTCGGGCCGCTCCGTTTCCGCGAGCGCTGGCGCGCGCTCGACTGGTGGCAGCAGCAAGTCCAACTCGGACGGCGCCATGTCCAGTGCGAGCTCGGCGGCCGCCTCCATCTCCACAACTTCCGGCTCCGGCTCCGGCACTGCCACCGGCTCCGGCACCGCCACTGGTTCCGGCACCGCCACTGGTTCCGGCATCGCCACTGGTTCCGGCACCGCCACCGGCTCCGGCACCGCCACCGGCTCCGGCACCGCCACCGGCTCCGGCACCGCCACCGGCTCCGGCACAAGCCCGACCTCCGGCACCACGGGGGCGGTCAGGACCCGACGCACATTGTCCAGTCGCAGGCCATCGGCGGCGGCGCGGAACGGCAGCGCCGACCACGGCGTCGATGCCGCCGCAGCGATGTCTTCGACCCATCGACCGAACTGGCGCATCGCGTCCTCGGACAGGTCGATCAGGTCATCACTGGCCGGCTTTTGTTCGGCCAGCCAGGTATTGACGAGTTGCTCCATGGCCCACGACGCCTCGCCGAATTCGTTCAGGCCGACCATGCGCGAGCTGCCTTTGAGAGTATGGAAGGCCCTGCGCAAGGTAGTCTGTTCCCCGAGGTCGGACGGCGAATCACGCAGTGCTTTGGCCGCCGCCAAACCAGTCTGCACGACCTCACGCGCTTCTTCGAGGAAGATGTCGCGCATTTCTGCTTCTTCGTCGTCGAGTGCGCCCGCCGGCACCGGTGCAACAACTGCCGGTGGTGGCGGCGGCGCCGCGACGGCCGGCACGGGTGCCGCCACCGGCGCCGTGGTGGCTGGGGCCGCCGCAGCCTCGGCCGCAACTTCTGCCGGCGCCACCTGGCGCGCGGCAGACGCTTCGATCGCCGCCCGGTCGCGCCCCATGACTGGCCGCAATTCGCCGAGTTCGTCGTCGTACACGAAGAGTTTCTTGGCCAGAGCGCGCTGGTAGCTCAACATGTCGATCAGGAAACCCATCGCCCCGAGGCTGTTGCCAAGCTTCTCGAATATACCGGTGCCGTCGCCGCGCACATCGATGTCGTCCACCAGGAATTTCTCGACGCTGTCGCGCATGCGCAGTGCCGCCACCGAAGGCTGGTCCAGGCCCAGAACAGAAAATACGCCGCGCATCTGCGCCAGCTGGCTGGGCACTTCGTGCAACGGCACACGGTCCTTCGGATTCCTGAAGAACTGGTCGAGCGATTTTTCGACCTGCCCGAGCGTGGCGTGCAACTCATCCACCACGCTGCCCATCGTCTGGCGGTCACTGACCCTGCGGTACAGCTCCTCCATCCATCCCTCCATGGGCTCGGGTTGCGCACCGGCGACCACCCGATCGAGCCGCAGCGCCAGCCGTGCGCACCGCTCGGCCATCTGCGACTCGGTCGGATCCAGGTCGTCATAAGCGGCCTCGAGGTACAAGACCGAGGTCGCCACCTCCATCGCGATCGGGGCCGCGGGCGGCTCGCCCAGTCGCACCGTGGATTCGATCGCACGTGTCAGGGCGCGCGCCAGTTCCGAGCTTTCAGGATGAAGCTTCAGCATCGAATCGGCAACCGCGGCGAACTGGTCCGATGCGGACTTGAGCCGATTCGTATCGCCGCCCGCCAACGCCGCCCAGGTCTCGGTCGCTGTGGCAATGCGTTTTCTGGCCTGCACCAGCAGGGCGGGGTCAAAGCGACCGAACTGCGGTTTGGCGTAGTCCACTGGCCGGGTCTGGGCCAGGCCGTACGCCGCGCGGACGGCAACCAGTGTCGGCGTCTCGGCGGACGCGATGGGCACCGACTGGGCACAGAAGAAAAGCAGGTCCTGCGCAAGCCGGTCGATCACGCCCGACTCGCCGCGGGCCAGCGTGGTGTACTGGGCGATGGTCCGTGACGCGGTGCGTTTGACGAACACGTCCGCCGGACACAGCCCGCGACCCAGCGCCTCGAAGAAAGCCGCGCAGATCTTCCAGAACACCCGCGCTTCGAGCTGCACTGCCGCAGCTGCCAGACCAAGGCTGATTTCGGTCATCGCCACGGCCGCGTGCCGGTCGCCGGACCGCACCACGTTGAGCACGGACTGGTCCACACGCGCCCGCACCGCGGGACTGAACGCCAATGCGGGCGCTGCGTGCGGCAGCGGCGCATCGACCCAGCGCCATTGCGGCGACCAGAGGTCCGCCGGGTGTACACGCTCGCCGCCTGCGAGGTCGAGCACGTCGCGGTACTGCGGGAACAGCGCGACAGCGGAGGCGTGTTTTCCCTTGAGCACGCCTTCGAGGTATTCCGTCAGTGCAAAACTGGCGCGCTCGACCTTGCTCGCTGCGTCGTCACTGCACAGCTCCGGGCGCTGGACGAACTTCTGCGCCAGCGCCTCCATCGCCCGCAAAACCTTCGCCGGTGCGCCAAGACCCACCATTTCCAATGCGCCCACCGCCTGGTGAAGTTGCTGGCGCGCGATGCGCAACTGGCTCGCATCGAGTTCAGCCAGGTCCGAGCCGCGGGCCAATTCGGCATCGCGCACGAAGCGACGCAACGCCTTGGTGGCGCCATCGAGCGACTTGCGAAGCTCGTCCATGACCCAGGCCAATGGCCCGAGGTCGCTGGCGGCCAGTTCGCTTTCGCCCGGCGGGTTTGAGTATGTTTGCATCAACTTGTCCACTCCTGGGAAGACCCGAGCCCGGCCGGCCTGCCGTCAGGCAATCTTGAACCGGGCCACCGACTGACGCAGTTCTTCGGCCATTCGAGACAGTTCACGCACCTGGCCCGCGGTGGTGCGGGTACCGTCACTGGTCTGTTCGGTCACCGCGAAAATATTCTGGATGCTGTCGGCGACCGAGTTGGCCAGGTCGGCCTCGCGCGACGCCGAGTCCGAGATCTGTTGAATCAGATCCGACAGGCGCCGCGACACCTGGTCGATTTCCGTCAGCCGCGTGCCGGCGTTGTCGGAAAGCTTGGCGCCCTCCACGACGCCCTGGGTCGAGCGCTCCATGGCGGCCACGGCGTCCTGTGTGTCGGTCTGGATGGCGCGCACCAGTGCCGCGATCTGCCGCGTGGCATCGGCTGAACGCTCGGCCAGCCGCTGCACTTCCTCCGCCACGACCGAGAAGCCGCGGCCGGCCTCGCCTGCCGACGCGGCCTGGATTGCCGCGTTGAGTGCCAGCACGTTGGTCTGTTCGGTGATGTCTGAAATCAGTTCGGTGATTTCGCCGATCTCCTGGGACGATTCGCCCAGGCGCTTGATCCGCTTGGAGGTCTCCTGGATCTGGTCGCGGATCGAGTTCATGCCACCAATTGCGTTCTGGACCGCCTGCAGGCCCGACTCGGCAGCCTTGAGTGATTGGCGCGCCACCTCGGCCGACTCCTGTGCCTGGGTCGACACCAGGTTGATCCGCGTCGCCATCTCCAGCACCGACTTGCCGGTGGCCTGGATCTCGTTCATCTGTTCGTTCGAGGCCGCGAGCAGTTCGGTGGAAGTCGAGTCGACCTCCGAGGTGGTCTGCGCCACACGCGACGCCGTGTTCTGGACACTGGCCACCAGAGTGCGCAACTCCTCGACGGTGTAGTTCACCGAGTCCGCGATGGCGCCGGTGATGTCCTCGGTGACGGTGGCCTGCTGGGTCAGGTCGCCCTCGGCCACCGTCTGGAGTTCGTTCATCAGGCGCAAGATGGCGGCCTGGTTGGCGTCGTTTACCCGTTTGGCGTCCTGCTGCAGACGCTCCGCATCAAGCATCTGGGACTCTGCCACGGTCTGCCGGTTGCGTCCTTCCTTGAGCTGGATATAGGACAGCCCGAACGCGCACAAAAGCGCCAGGGCGGTGGCGATGACGAGCGTCAGAAGTGAGCCGGTGCCGATGCCGTTGCGGGCCGAGAGCTTCTGCTGCAGTTCCTCAAGGCCACGGCGCAGCGGTTCGCTGTCGGCGACGATCGACGCCTGCGCGGCGCGCGCGGCCACAAGACCCTGCAGGTTTCCAAGCACCGAACCGGCCTTGACGCGGGTCTGCTCGAACAGTTTGAGCAGCGATTCGAGTTGCTGGCGCGTCTGCGCGTCGCGGGCTCCCGACAGTCGCAATTCGGCGCTGCCCTGCAGCAATCCCTGCGCGATGTCCTTGAACGAATTGAGATCCTTGCCAAGTTGAAAAACCGCCTCCGGGCTGACACCTTCGAGCGTCAGGAACTCGGTCGACGACTTGCCGATGCGTTGCGTGAGCATCACCAGCTGGCCGGCAGCGGACACCTCGTTGGCTGGCGCATTTTGTTGCACCTTGAGCGCCGAGACGGCTTCGGCGATGTCGAGCAGATCCCCGGACTGGCGGTTGATCTGGCGCAGCGCGGCTCCGATTTCGGTCAGGACCTTCTGCTGCGCCATGATGGTGGCGGCGTTCTTCTCGGCGCGATCGACCAAGGGCGTGATGGTGTTGAGTTCATCCTGGTACTCCGCGTCGACCGCGTCCAGTCGCAGGTCCGGATCGCCGGATTTGAGGCCCTTGACGGTCTTGCCCAACACGCCGGCGCTGTCAGCCACATCCGGAAAGGCCTGGACGCCACCCACAAGCGCCTGCGAGACCGACTTCGCCAGCCGCTGGGATTGCATCAGCGATTGCCCGGTCGCACCCATTTGCTGGCCGACGCGACTCGACACGCTGAGCGCGAATGCCGCCACCATCCCGAGCAGGATCAACATCACAGCCAGACCGATCAGCAATATCTGCTGGTGTTCGGTGACCGACCTGGTGCCCAGAATCGGCAGCGTGATGTGGTCGCGCGCTGGCTTGTGCAACGCCGCCGCCGCTTCGGCCCCGGCTTGCGGCTGCGGCTGTGGCGCAACCTGCTGCACCACGGTTGCAGCCGGATCTTGGCCGCCATTGCCGTGGCTCGTGCTGATCCTTGAGCTTTGTTCGGAATCCTGTACTGTTTTGGAGAAGAAACGCTTGAGCCGGTCTACGGACATGGTTGGGCCTTACGTTAAGCGGTGATGTTCAGGAACAGCGGATGTTGGGACAGCGTCTGGAGGTTGATTTCCTGCCAGTGCGCACCGCTCGCATCAGTGAAGCGGTTTCCAAAATAGGACGGAGCGTCCGGGCCCGGGCCCTCGACCGCCGTGAACGCGTCCGGGCTGCGCAGTCCGGCCAAGGCATCCACCATCAGCGCGCAATTGACCTCGAGCGCTGCATTCAGCGTCACGACCGTCGCCTGGGCCGGGGTGCTCGACGCGGACTGGGCCGCGAGTTCGGGCCGCGTGGCCGAATCACCGGCCACGAAGCGCGCGATGTCGACCACGCCAAACAGGCCGCCGCGCAGGTTCACCACCCCGCGAAACCAGGGCCGCGCGTAGGGGACCGGCTGCAGGCTCGTGATCGGAAAAATCTCTCCCGATTGCGCGAGTGGAAAAAGGTAGTTGAACCCGCCCGACTTGACGGCCAGCCAGGAGACCGACAAGCCTTCATCCCGGGCTGCCTTCAGGCGGCTCGCGAGTCGCGCCTGGAGTTCCCTGATAGCTTCGCGATTGGCCATGTGATTGCGGGCCGATCAGGCCAGTGCCCTGATCTTGGCGAGCAACTCGACCGGGTCGACCGGTTTGGTGATGTAATCGCGCGCTCCCTGGCGCATGCCCCAGACGCGGTCGGTCTCGAGGCTCTTGCTGGTGCACAGAATGATCGGTATACCGGTGTACTCGGGCGACCGGCTGATCGATCGCGTCAGCTGGTATCCATTTTGACCAGGCATCACGACGTCCATCAGGATCAGGTCTGGCTTTTCTTCGGCCAAACGCTTGAACGCCTCGTCCGCGCCCTGCGCGGTCCTGACCGTCATGCCGTTCTTCTGCAACAGGTCGGTCAGAAACATCAGTTCGGTCTTCGAGTCGTCCACGATCAAAACATTGCTAATCGGCATCAATTTTCTCCTGCCACCGTCGCGCCGACCTGTGCAACCGCCTGCAGCAGCTGATCTTTGGTAAAGGGTTTGGTGAGGTAGTCCTGGGCTCCGACCATGCGCCCGCGGGCCTTGTCGAATACCCCGTCCTTGGACGACAGCATCACCACCGGAACCTGCGCAAACCTGGGATTGCGCTTGATGATCGCGCAAGTCTGGTAGCCGTCGAGGCGCGGCATCAGAATGTCGCAAAAAATCAGGTGGGGCTGGTAATCGTGGACCTTCGCGAGGGCATCGAACCCGTCCTCGGCGAGCATGACATCGTGACCACCCTGCTTCAGGAAGATTTCAGCGCTGCGCCGGATCGTATTGCTATCGTCGATCACCAGGACTTTGAAGGTCGATCCGGTTGTGTTCACTAGACTGCGCTCCCGAGCTGAAATTCATTCAAGCTGATCGCTTGCACCTGCACCGGCTTGACTCAGATCTGCACCATCTCGAAGTCCTCTTTGCGCGCGCCGCATTCAGGACAAGTCCAATTCATCGGCACATCGGCCCACTTGGTTCCCGGTGCGATCCCGTCGTCCGGCGCACCTGTTTCCTCGTCATAAATCCAGCCACAAATCAGACACATCCAGGTTTTAGATTCGCTCACAGCTTAAGGGGCCTTCGAATAGAATGCAATCATTGTATCGAGACAGCCCCAGCGAATTGCCGCCAACGCGCGGGAACCACCGAAATTCTGCCTGATGGCCCAACAGGCTTGACCATGTCTCCCACGCCCGAACCCGCCGAAACCGGGGACGATCCGGAATCGGATCGAACCGCCTGTGTACTTGTCTTCAATGCGAACGATCCAAGCGGCGCCGGGGGCTTGTCCGGGGACGTCGGCGCGATTGCATCAGTCGGAGCGCATGCGCTGACCGTTGTCACCGGAGCCTATGCACGTGACACCGCCGAGATTCTTGATCACTTCCCACTCGATGAAGACGCTGTAACGGAGCAGGCACGCACGATTCTCGAAGACGTCACGGTGCAGGTAATCAAGGTCGGCTTCGTCGGATCGACCGAGAACCTCAGCGCCATCGCCGCGATAGCAGCCGATTACGCGGACGTTCCGCTGGTCGCATACATGCCGAACCTGTCGTGGTGGAACGAAGTGCAGATCGACCTGTACCTAGACGCCTTCAGGGACCTGGTATTGCCTCAGACCACGGTGTTGGTTGGAAACCACAGCACGTTGTGGCGCTGGCTGTTGCCGGACTGGAGTTCGTCGCGCAATCCCAGTCCGCGCGACATCGCACGCGCAGCCAACGCGATGGGTGTGCCGTACACGCTTGTCACCGGCATCGCGTCGCCGGAACAGTTCGTCGAAAACGTCCTGGCAACGCCCCATTCGGTGCTCTACGCCGGCCGCTTCGAACGCTTTGAGGCGGCTTTTTCCGGCGCTGGTGACACCTTGTCAGGAGCTCTGGCAGCGCTGCTTGCAACCGGCAGCGACCTCGCTGAAGCTGTCAAGGAGGCCCTCGGTTATCTGGACCGTTGTCTGGATGCCGGTTTCCGTCCCGGAATGGGACACCTTGTGCCGGATCGCCTGTTCTGGGCACAAGGCGACACCGATGTGGACGCCGATCCGGATCTGAACTCCGTCGCTCCCGATTTCGATTTGCCAGCCCATGAAACCAAACACTGAGACCAATGAACAACTGTTCGCGCGCGCGCAGCGTGTGATACCTGGCGGGGTCAATTCCCCGGTACGTGCGTTCAAGGCCGTCGGCGGCACGCCGCGTTTTGTCAAACGTGCCCAGGGTGCTTATTTCTGGGACGAAGAAGGTCGTCGTTATATCGACTACATCGGCTCGTGGGGCCCGATGATCCTGGGCCATGGACATCCTGCCGTGCTGGCCGCCGTGCAGGCGGCAGTGCTCGACGGCTTTTCCTTTGGCGCTCCGACGCTGCGCGAGGTGGAACTGGTCGAACAGCTGTTGCGACTGGTGCCGTCGATGGACATGGCGCGGCTGGTGAGCTCGGGTACCGAGGCGGCCATGAGCGCCATCCGCGTTGCCCGCGGCGCCACCGGTCGCCACAAGCTCGTCAAGTTCGAAGGTTGTTACCACGGCCATGCGGACGCGCTCCTGGTCAAGGCCGGGTCTGGACTGGCCACCTATGGCCATCCGACCAGCGCCGGCGTGCCGCCTGAAGTGGTGCGGCACACGCTGGTGCTCGAGTACAACAACGTCGAACAACTCGAGCAGGCCTTCAGCACACACGGCGCGGAGATTGCCTGCCTGATGATCGAACCGATTGCGGGCAACATGAACTACGTGCGCGCCAGCATTCCCTTTATGCAACGCTGCCGCGAGCTCTGCAGCGAACACGGTGCGTTGCTCGCATTCGACGAAGTGATGACCGGGTGCCGTGTGGCATTGGGCGGCGCGCAAAGCATATATGCCAGCGCATTGCCGGGCTTCGAGCCTGACATGACGATCATGGGCAAGGTCATCGGCGGTGGCATGCCGCTGGCCGCCTTCGGCGCCAAACGCGCGGTGATGGAGCAACTGGCGCCGTTGGGACCGGTCTACCAGGCCGGCACGCTGTCCGGCAACCCGGTGGCCACCGCCTGTGGACTCGCGACGCTCGCCGAAATCGCTCGACCCGGGTTTTTCGACACCCTGGCGCGAAAAGCCCGCGCCCTGGTGCTCGGCTTGCAATCGGCTGCCGACGCGGCCGGAGTTCCCTTTTGTGGCGACAGCGAAGGCGGCATGTTTGGCTTCTTCCTGCTCGATCGGCTGCCTCAAAACTATGCCCAGGTGATGCGCTCGGATAGCGCGATGTTCAATCGCTTTTTTCACGGCATGCTGGACCGCGGCATCTACCTCGCGCCAGCGTTGTTCGAGGCCGGTTTTGTCAGTGCCGCGTTGAGCGACGCCGACATCGCCGACACGGTGGCGGCGGCGCGGGACGTTTTCAGGGCACTTTGACTGCTGAAGTGCGCCTTGCGCCACCGCGGCGGTACGCAGGCGCCATTCGAACGGTGGCAATTTGTTACTCCTGATCCAGGGTTGCCGCCTCACTTACCGCAAGGTGCAGGAATAAACTACCCCGGTGCACTTTGTCGGCATGAGGAGTTGGTCATGAAAGACTACGCAACGGCGGCCGTAGCGGCGGCAATCTTCCTGTACGGTGGCGCTGCCGCGGCGCAGGACATTGGGCGCGTCATCTCCAGCACCGCGGTGGTGCAGCAGGTGGCGGTACCGCGCCAGGTCTGCAATCCGGAGCCGGTGGCCATCGCGCCCCAACGCTCCGGCGCTGGCGCAGCACTCGGCGCCGTCGCCGGTGGTGCGGTCGGCAACGCGCTGGGAAACGGCAGCGGGCGGGCCGTTGCGACCATGATCGGCATATTTGGAGGCGCTGTTCTGGGCGACCAGATCGAAGGCCAGGGTGCGACCGCCTACCAGAATGTGCAGCGGTGCACGTCGCAGACCTTCTACGAGAATCGGGTCGCGCATTACGTCGTGGTGTACGAATACGCCGGCAAGCAATATACGACCCAGATGCCCTACGATCCGGGCCCGGTAGTGAAGCTGCAAATCGCCCCTGTCGACGTCGCGCCGCCTTTGCCTGCCGGTCCCCCTCTGACGTACACGCAACCGCCTGTGTCACAGATCGTCTACGCGGCGCCGGCCTACGTTGCGGTCGCACCGCCGCCAGGTTATTACTACCCGTACCGGTACGGCCCGCCGATCGGTGTCAATCTTCAATTCGGGTACCAGGGCGGATTCCACCGCCACC